>CAZTEA010000053.1:0-7387 GCA_964612315.1 uncultured Oscillospiraceae bacterium
ATTGCGGTTTCCAAGCTTTACGACTTTATTTGGGATGAATTTTGTGATTGGTATATTGAGCTTGTTAAGCCAAGATTTTTCGAAGAGGGCGAAGGTAATGTGACCGCACAGCAGGTTTTGACCTATGTTCTTTCGAACACATTGAAGCTTTTGCATCCGTTTATGCCGTTTATAACCGAAGAAATTTGGCAGGCACTTCCTCATGAGGGTGAAAGTATAATGATTTCCGATTTCCCAACCTACAGCGAAGAGCTTGACTTTAAAGAAGCGGAAAAAGATATGACAATCATTATGGAAGCGATTAAGGGCGTTCGTAATATCAGAAACGAAATGAACGTTCCGCCGTCAAAGAAGACGAAGCTTTATATTGTTACGGAAACCGACAAAGTATTTAATCAAGGCAAGGTGTTCTTTGAAAAATTGGCAAGTGCATCGGAAGCAATCGTTCAAAAAGATAAGAGCGGTATCCCCGAAAATGCGGTTTCTGTGGTTGCGCAAGGGGCGGAGCTGTATCTTCCTGTTGACGAGCTTGTTGATAAGGAAAAGGAGCTTGAAAGATTAAATAAAGAAAAAACTAAGCTGGAGGGCGAAATTAAGCGTGTTGAAGGTAAGCTTTCGAATAAGGGCTTTACGGACAAGGCACCGGCAAAGGTTGTTGAAGAAGAACGCTTAAAAGGCGAAAAATATAAAGAAATGCTTGAAAAGGTATTAAAGAGCATTGAAGGCTTAAAATAAGAAAATAAATAAGGCAGAAACGATTTTCCGTTTCTGCCTTATTTATTTAGAAGCAATATTACGGTACGAATAAATCAAAATTGCCGGTGGTTTGAAAACTAAAGGCTTAATTTTTGTTTTCTTCAACAATCTTGCACAAGATAGCCATTTTTTCGTTGTCGGGAGGAGTAATTTCTGGAATTTCGTAAGGAATACCAAGCTCTTCCCATTTTGAAACACCCAAAGTGTGATATGGAAGAAGTTCGATTTTTTTCACATTAGCACCTTCAATCATTTCCAAAAGCGCATATATTTGCTTTTCGCTGTCTGTGTAGCCGGGAACGATAACCTGTCGTATCCAAAGAGGTTTTTGGATTTCTTTCATATAATCAAGGAATTCCAAAGTGTGAGAGAAATCTTGCTTCGTAATTTTCTTGAATATTTCGGCATCGGTATGCTTTATGTCTAGCATAACCAAATCCGCAAATTCAAGAGTTTCTTTAACCTTGTCGTTAAGATAGAAGCCGCAGGTATCAATGGCTGTATTGAGATAGTTTGCTTTTGCGGTTTTAAGCAATTCAAACAGAAAATCGGTTTGAGCAAAAGGCTCTCCGCCCGAAACGGTTATGCCGCCTTTTTCACCGAAATAAGGCTGAAATCTAATGGCTTTTTTAATAATCTCGTCGGCAGTCATCTCTGTTCCGCCCTGAAATTCCCATGTGTCGGGATTGTGGCAATAAATACAGCGTTGCGGACAGCCCTGAAAAAATACCGCAAAGCGAAGACCGGGTCCGTCGACCGCTGCCATGCTTTCTATTGAATGAATTTTACCTTTTAACATAATTTTTATATCCTTTGCAAATAATTTATAAGTTAATTATGCCCGTGTTGTTATGAAGCAGCACGGGCATAATTTTGCGTATCTTTATTACATTTTTTCGTGGAATGTTCTCGAAATAACTTCAAGCTGCTTATCTCTTGTAAGTCTTGTGAAGTGAACAGCGTAACCCGATACACGAATTGTAAGATTCGGATAGTTTTCCGGATGCTTGAAAGCGTCCATTAAAAGCTCACGGGTAAATACATTAACATTTAAGTGGTGAGCTCTTTGTGCAAAATAACCGTCCAAAAGCTGTGTAAGGTTCTGGACTTGTTCGTCCTTATCGGAACCGAGAGCTGTAGGTGTTATTGTGAAGGTATTTGAAATACCGTCAAGACACTTGGAGTAAGGAAGCTTTGCAACAGAGTTAAGGGAAGCCAAAGCGCCCATTGTATCTCTGCCGTGCATTGGGTTTGCACCGGGAGCAAACGGCTGGCTTGCAGGCCTGCCGTCAGGAGTTGCGCCTGTATTCTTTCCGTACATAACATTAGATGTAATTGTAAGAATGGAAAGAGTATGCTCTGCGTTTCTGTATGCGGGAGTATTTTTCAGTTCATTTGAGAACATATGGCAAAGCTCAACTGCAATAGAGTCAACTCTGTCATCGTCGTTTCCGTATTTCGGGAAGTCACCTTCGATATCGAAGTGGGTTGCAATACCTCTTTCGTCACGAACAGGTGTAACCTTTGCATACTTAATAGCAGAAAGTGAGTCAACAACAACCGAGAAGCCGGCAATACCGAATGCCATAACACGGCGCATATTGCTGTCGATAAGAGCCATCTGAATTTTTTCGTAAGCATACTTATCGTGCATAAAGTGAATAACATTCATTGTGTTAACATAAAGGCGAGCCAACCAGCTCATATATTTCTTGAACTGATCCATAACTGTGCCGTAGTCCAAAACGCCGTCAAGAGGAGTATCCTCCGGTCCGATAAGTTCGCCGTCGATTTCTTCACGACCGCCGTTGATTGCCATAAGAAGAGTCTTGGGAAGATTTGCTCTTGCGCCGAAGAACTGCATTTGCTTTCCGAGCTCAGTTGCGGAAACGCAGCAAGCAATACCGTAGTCATCGCCGAACATATCACGCATAATATCGTCGTTTTCGTACTGGATTGAATCTGTGTCGATTGAGATTTTTGCACAGAATTTCTTAAATGCTTCGGGAAGTCTCTTGGACCATAAAACCGTAAGGTTCGGTTCCGGAGCAGCTTCCAAATTGTAAAGGGTCTGAAGAATTCTGAAAGAAGTCTTTGTAACAAGAGTTCTTCCGTCCCTGCCCATACCGCCGATAGACTCTGTTGCCCAGTTGGGGTCTCCTGCGAAAAGCTCGTTGTAATCGGGAGTTCTGAGCTGTCTTGTCATACGGATTTTAAGAACGAAATCATCAATGATTTCCTGAGCCTGAGTTTCTGTGAGAGTTCCCTCTGCTAAATCACGCTCGAAATAAATATCAAAGAATGTGCTTACTCTGCCGATTGACATAGCAGCGCCGTTCTGTTCTTTTATAGCTGCAAGATATGCAAAATATGTCCATTGAACAGCTTCCCTTGCGTTTGTTGCAGGTTCGGAAATATCATAACCGTAGCTCTGAGCCATTTCTGCAAGGTCGGAAAGAGCCTTAATCTGGTTTGCAAGTTCTTCGCTCTTGCGGATTGCTTCTTCGCCCATATCACGCTTGGAAACATTGCGGAAGTCTTCTTTCTTGGCTTCGATAAGACGGTTAACGCCGTAAAGAGCCACACGACGATAGTCACCTATAATTCTTCCTCTGCCGTAAGCATCGGGAAGACCTGTCAAAATATGTGCATGACGGACTTTTCTCATCTCTGAAGAGTATGCTTTGAAAACACCGTCATTGTGAGTTGTTCTTGTCTGGAACTGGTGCAAAATGTTGTCGGAAACTTCGTAGCCGTATGCTTTGCAAGCCTGTTGAGCCATACGAAGACCGCCAAATGGGTTGACGCTTCTGCAAAGGGGTGCCGAAGTCTGAAGACCTACGATGATTTCGTTATCCTTGTCAAGATAACCGGGTGCATAGCCTGTGATTGTTGAAACCGTTTCGGTGTCAATATCAAGTACGCCGCCCTTGTCAAGCTCAATCTTTCTAAGCTCATTATACTTGTCATTGAGCGCTGTTGTTCTGGGTGTAGGACCGCTGAGGAAGTCTTCATCCCCCGTGTAGGGAGTGTAGTTGCTCTGAATGAAGTCTCTTACATCGATTCTGTCCATCCATTTGTCTTTCTTAAAATTTCTCCATGCGTTTATCATAAAAATCCTCCTATGTAGTATTATCTATATTAAACACACTATGTTGTGATATTTTTTTCAAATCTTAAAACCAGATATTAGTATACACCAAAATTACATATATTGCAAGGCTTTTTGGAGTTTTGGAATAAAATGTGTGAAAATGATGAAAAATTGCCCTTTGTGACTTGTGAAATTTGGTAGATATTTTCGAAAAATTTTTTTGATTTTGGAAATAAAAAGAAAAAGTTAATTGAAAATGTGAAACTTTTTCTAAAAATCGGCAATCGGTTTGTAAAAATTTACAGTTCGCAAACAGAACCGATTGGGAAAATTTGTCTACCTTTTTCGCTGTTAAAAAGTCAAGTTTTACTCCAAAATTACAGCCGTTAAACGGCAAAAATATTATATAATATTTTTGCCGCAGGCAACTCATTGAAAAAAGCACTTCGAAAGAAGTGCTTTATCTGGAGGAGAGGATGGGATTCGAACCCACGGTACGCTATTAACGTACACAGCATTTCCAATGCGGCGCCTTAAACCATCTCGACCACCTCTCCAAAGTGGCGTTGCGGTTTTGCAACTCATATATTATACCACACGTTTTAGGAAAAAGTCAAGTCTTTTTCCTAAAAATATTATTATTTTTTCAAATTAGGACGAATATCGCTTCCCAAAAGGGTGATTGCTTTGAAATCGCCCATAATTCTTGAAGAAATTCTTTGGCTGTAAAGTCGGGTGATACCGGATAAATCCAGGTTGGTTGATATAACGGTACTTTTCCCGCTGATGAGTCTGGAGTTTATAATGTCGAAAAATGCCGCACCGGTAAATTGAGTGGTAAATTCGGTGCCCAAATCGTCAATGATAAGCAAATCCACATCGTAAATATATTTTGCAACATCAAAGCTGTTTTCGTCGGTTTCTTTGCCGAATTTAATAGCTTCAAGGGTGTCGAATAATTTGTATGCCCCCGTATAGTAGACGGTTTTTCCATTTTCCAAAACACGGTTTGCGATACAGCTGGAAAGATATGTTTTGCCCGTACCGGCATTTCCCGTTAATATAAGATTCGATTTTTCGACGCTGAAATTATCGGCGAAATTCATACAAATTTCCGTCGCACGGCGCATAATTTTTACCACGGGAACGGTTTTTCCGTCTTTTTCGATATCTTTAAAAAGTGAAAAATCAAAGTTTTCAAAGGTTTGATTTTTCATATATTCCGATAAATTGGCGTTTGCGCCCACATATTTTGAAATCAGCGTTTTAAGGCAGGAGCAACGATGTCCGTTTAAAAATCCGCTGTCGTGGCATTGAGGACAGTTGTATATATCGTCAAGATAGTTCTTGGGAAATCCGTTTTTAACAAGAATTTGACTTTTTTCCTCTTGAAGAGCCTTAATTCTTTCTTTAACCGTATCAAAATCGGTGGTTTTGTCGAGAATTGTCCGAAGAAGAGCTGTTCCGGATTTCATAAGCTCGGCTTCAATTTTCGCAATTTTTGATGTTGCGCAAGCCACCTCTTGACGGCGAAAACTCATTATTTGACGGTTTTCGTTTCTGATTTCTTCAAGCTCCCGCATGGCGAGTACATGAGCTGATTCCATAACTTTCACTCCTATTCATCAAGCATATCCGATAGCACTTGCTTGGCGTATTCTTCGTAATCAATTTCGTTTGTATCATTATAATTGTTAAATTTATTTGCAGGTTTTTGAGACGGTTTTTCCATAGCGGCAGCATTGTTCAGACGGTACTGCTCGTTGGCGGTTTCAAGCTCCTCCTGAGTTTTGATTCCGGCATCTTGCCACGAACAAAGAAGCTTATTCATATAAGCCCAGCCCATTTTTCCGCCTGTTTTCATCATCGTTTTATCGTAAGCCACGGGAATTAAATCGAAAGGTATATCACGCTCGTCGGACCAAAGCTTTATGTATTTCTTTTCTGTGGTGCTTAGTGCTCTGTCGTGAATGCCCAAAATGTTGCAAATCTTCCGAGCCTTTGAAGCACTTTCCTCCAGCTTTTTAATGTAATCCTCTGCCTTTTCGTAGGTGTTAATCTCTCGGTCTGCCCAGTCAACAGCCATTTTTTCGATGTATCGCATAGATTTTTTGTCTCTTGCCGAGGCGTAGTTGAGAATCATTATAATGACTTCAACGGGAAGATTAAGCCAGTCCACAAAGGAATACAAGATTTCCATATCGTGACTGCTTAAAAGCTTGCCCAAAATTTTTTCGGCTTGGTTGAAAAGGTAGGATATATTTTTGTCTTTGGAGGCGGCACGGTCGATTTCCGAATGATTGTACGAGGGGCGGGAAGAAGATGCCACCCTTATATTTGCTTCGCTCAAAGAGCTGTTTGCACTATTTTCCCTTGTAAAAATGTAACTGTCTGCGGTGAGAGTGAGAAAACCCTCCATTGCCCAGTATTCAAAAGCACCTTTAACCTTAATTTCTTTTATATCAAGAATTTCGGCAAGCTCTTTTGTTGTATATGTAGTTTTATCTTTTTTGTATTTTCCCAATATATAAAGGTAGATTCTGAAATATTCGGGTTTTGCAAAGCGACCCCATTTTTCTATAAAGTCAAAATCAATTTCAAATCCGTCGGACACTTTAACACCCCCGTTAAAAATTTATTTTCCTACACAAAATTTTTCGAACACTTGATTGACAATTTCCTCCTGAACAGTTTCGCCGGTGATTTCTCCAAGCCCCGAAGCGGCTTCCTCAAGGTCGATATACAGTAAGTCCTTGGGAATATTACTATCTAAGCCGATTTGAAGACTTTCCATTGCCTGTTTTGCTTTAATAAGGCAATCACGGTGTCTGCGGTTGGATATTCTTATTTCGTCATCACCGTTTTCGGCAATCATAAATTTATTGCAAATTCGTTTTTCAAGGGCGTCGAGCCCGATATAATTCTCTTTGTCCAAAAGTGAGAGGGGAAGAATATCTTCTTCCGAAAAGCCTGTTTTTTCCGCAATTTCCTGCGAAGAAACAAGAACTTTCTTATCTTGTTTGTTTAAAATTACGATTACATTTTTATCTTTTAGGCTTTGTGCAATTTCCAAATCCTCGTCGGAAAGCTCTTGTGAGGAATCCAGCACAAAAAGAACAAAATCCGATTCCGCTATGCTGTTTTTTGCCCGCTCTATTCCGATTTTTTCCACAACATCGGAACTTTCACGAATTCCTGCCGTATCTTTAAGATGAAGCGCCAAATTGCCGATATTTATATATTCTTCAACGGTGTCTCTGGTTGTGCCGGGAATATCGGTGACAATCGCTCTGTCTTCGCCTGCCAGGGCGTTTAGAAGTGAGGATTTTCCCACATTCGGCTTTCCGGCAATAACCGTTGAAATTCCGTCACGAATAAGGCGACCTTTTTCAAAGCTTTGGATAAGCTTGTCGGTTTCGCCTTTAATTTTTTCGGTTCTTTCTTTAAATTCGGTATCGTCGATTTCGTCAATTTCATCGGGAAAGTCCGCTGCGGCGGAAAGTCTTGCCGCAAGAGACAATACTTCTTGTCGAAGAC
>CAZTEA010000054.1:0-7308 GCA_964612315.1 uncultured Oscillospiraceae bacterium
TAATAGACACAGTATATGCTTGTTATAGTGTAGAAGAAGGAACTTATAATACATTATTCTTGCTTGTACATCCACAAAGTAAATTTGTAAAATAAGAAAAAATAAAGTCAGACAATTAACAGAAACCATTTTATAATATTGGTGTTAAATGTTTGACTTAAATTTTATCTATTTTTCCAAAAGAGAAAAAGTTTTACATTTTTAATTCAAAGAAATTTTCAAAAGTCCCAAAACCCTTGATTTTCCTTATTACGAAGTAACAAGGTTCTTGGGACACAACTGAAATCTTTGATTTCGTGTTGGGTGAGGTTCTTATTTATTCATTGCTTCTTCAACAGCAACGGGCATACCAACCATCGGGTTGTTACCAGCACCGATTAAGCCCATCATTTCAATGCACTTTGTCAGGCAAAAGAAATATTTGAACGCACGATAAGTCTTTTGGATTTAAAAGAAGATAAATTTATAATCTAATTGAAAGTTTAAGAAATCTTGCCAATAGGCAAATCCTTTATAAAACAGCGAAGTTTTATATTTAAGAAGTTTCCTACTTTCAGCCGAGTCCTCTACCTGCTTCTCAAATTCCGATATGTAAGCGTAACCTTGATTTGTTTATATAGATAAGAATTTTCAGGCGGTATTTCATCTTGGAATACCGCCCGTTCGTTTTTCAGAAAATCTGTCCCGGAAGTTTTAATTTTTCTTTATAAGGAACGTTTTCATCAAATTCGTCTGCTTTTGACTCATCAATAAAATATGCCTTTGGTGTCGCATACTCTCCTGTGATATCGGTTAAGTATCCCGAAATCAACTCCTTGCACAGAAAGAAAGATGCATCTGTTCCTTCGGGCAAGCCATAATAACGGATGCCGAACTCACTTGCAAATGCAAACCCGCTTTTGCCGTAAAAATCAATGTTACCCTCAAAACATACTGCGCCAAAACCAAGCTCGGTTGCTTTTTTGAGCGAATAAGCCAACAGAATTTTGCCGTAGCCTCGTCTTTTAAGTTCAGGGGTTATGCAAATCGGACCCATTGTCAGAACCGGAATGTTTCTGCCGACATCAGCCTTGATATGTGCCTTAACAAATACATTCTGACCGATAATTTTCCCGTCCCGTTCCATAACAAAATCAAGTTCCGGTATAAAGTCAGTAGTATCTCTTAACTGGTTAAGCACATAATGCTCAAGACATCCGGGACGATACACATTCCAGAATGATTCACGGACCAAGTTTTCTACCTCACGGTAATCTTCTTTTCTCTCCAAACGAATAATAAAGTCATTTTTTCTCATTATTTTTCTCCTCCTTTCAATATTGGGAGGCTTGTGCGGATATTGTAACACAGCCTCCGACTATGCTACAATATCCAAGGTGTTGTTTGTCTTCAAACAGCAATTCTCCTTAAAATAAAAATATATAATCAAGCCGTTCGGCATGATTTCATTTGATATTACAATAATCCGTGCTTATTACAAAAATAATAAAATTTACCACTATGCCCTTTAGAAAAGCGCACTTGTGTATTCTGTTCGGGTATAACCTTACCGTCAGCACTCTGTCAAAGGTTGAATACACAACAAAACTAATGTGATACTCCTTTGTCATTCCTTTTGGATTTTTTCCGTATTATCAATTTCCTTTTTTGGAGAAGTTGATTTCACCATCAACTTTATGCCCAGCATAATGATAATAAGCGAAACAATGATTTTCCATATCATATCGTACTCAAATACATCTTGTGACGCCAAAAGAAAGAAGCACACCGACGGCGAGACCAATAAAGTTGCCGAATTTATCTTTGCTTGCAAACAGTCCGTTCAAGCATGGAATAATAATAAATAAAGTCCACCATCCGTCAAGTGCAATGTTAATATTTGCAATGCCAAATGCTCCTAAAATATAAACTACGCCACACGCAATTAAAATTGCCCCTATAATAAATTCCGGTTAAGTTTTTCATTTTACATTACCTCCGTTTTGGGGGTTTATTTGTATTGACTTTCTTGGAGTCTGATTTTATCATCATAACAGCGCCGGTAAATTCACGAGTCAGCATATCCGAAATTTGCTCTTCGGTATATTCATATACCCTCATCGCTGAAAGAGTTGCAAGTCCGAAAATGAAAGTCCATACTTGTTCAAAAAGCATTTTTGCTTGCTCATAGTCAAGAATAGGGTCCTTTGAAATCACTTCTATACACTCATATTCAACTGCCTTAAGCCCTTGCACAGCTTCGGGATTTTTATGCATAAACAAAAACTCAAAGAGCTTAGGTTCGCAAGTTGCAAACGAAATAATCTGCATACCCATTTGCTTAAAAGCCGGAGTATAGTCGGTAAAATTTTTTGAATACTTTTTAAACATTTCAACGCCGGCATCTGTAACGGCATTTTTTAATTCTTCCATATTTTCAAAGGCGGTAAATATAGGCCTTGCAGAAGTATTAAGCGTTGCTCCCAAATCTCTTGCGGTAAGCGATTCTGCACCTTTTTGTCTGACAATATTAAGCGCAGCGGTTACAATTTCTTCTTTGGTATATTTTGGCTTTGGAGGCATAATAGTATTCCTTTCACACAATGTAATAAAACAGATGTTGTGCAACATTTGTTTTGTTATACTGCTAAATTCTGTATTTGTCAATTCTTTTAATAAAATTTTATCAGCTTGGTGATAACTTTTTTATAACAGACATTTCTCGTTATCGATGCTACAATTTAGGAATGTAGCGTATTACACATTTATGTTATAATAGATACTGCGAAACGATTTTGATACAGATGGAAAGGTACTGTTTTTTGGATTTGTGCCATTTTTTTCAGTCTACTTTTAGAATTTGTTAAAAACACAAATTCCATTTGGTAGATTGATTATAATACCGTTCTATTAAAATTGTTTCGCAGCAATCGGAGTTTGTGTTTTTTGCGCATTAACTTCGGTTGGTGCGCTTTTTATTTTATTTTTAAGGAGGGAGGACTTATGACGAATGATGAAAAAAACGGAGGGGTTGCAATGAAACAGATAATTATTGATAAGCTTGTAAATTTGGGTATTTTTATTAGAAGACCTATTACAAAAGAGGAATATGACCAACGAGACAGCGCAGATAGCAATTTACTGTACGAGCAAAGAGAGTATATAACGGAAACGAATGCTACCGAGGTGAGGTATTGGAAAACCGATACTCAGAATTTATCCAACGAAGAAATCAATCTTTTAATCAATATACACAAGGCTAAAAATATTCGTACGATTAAGAAAATAGCCCTGTTCTTTCTTTTGATTATGTTAATCGGTGTTGTTGCTTCGATTGTAGATTCCGTTAGATTGTCAGGTTTAATTAACTCAATGGGAAGAGAAATATATTATTTCTAAGCTGCAAAACGAAAAACCCTATGTTTTTTTAACATAGGGTTTTTGCTGTATTCGGAGTTTAAAACAAGCCGGTTATAACGCCGTTTTCGTCAACATCTATTCTCTCTGCTGCCGGAGATTTCGGAAGACCGGGCATAGTCATAATGTCGCCTGTCAGAGCAACAATAAAGCCTGCGCCTGCAGAAATTTTTATATTTCTTACGGTTATTGTAAAGTCGTCCGGAGCACCTGCTTGAGTTAAGTCGTCGGAAAAGCTGTATTGAGTTTTTGCCATACAAATAGGAAGATTGCCGTAACCGAGCTCTGTTAAAGATGCGATTTGTTTCTTTGCCGCAGGGGTAAAGTTTACGCCGCTGCCTCGGTAAATCTTTTTAACGATGGTTGCGATTTTATTTTCGATTGAGTCATCATTGCTGTATGCAAAAGTGAAATTGTTTTCTTCCTCGCAAAGACGGACAACTTCCAAAGCCAGCTCTTTGCCGCCTTCTCCGCCTTTTGCCCAAACATCGGATAAAACAACATTAACGCCCAGTTCCTTACATTTTTCGATAACAAGCTCAACTTCCTTATCCGTATCGGTCGGGAATTTGTTAACGGCAACAACGCAGGGCAATTTATAAACATCGGTTATATTGGAAAGATGACGGAGCAAGTTGGGCATTCCCTTTTGGAGGGCGTCAAGATTTTCTGTGCCGAGTTCGGTTTTCGGAACACCACCGTGCATTTTAAGGGCACGGATTGTAGCAACGAGAACTACAGCTGAGGGTTTTAAATCTGCATAGCGACACTTGATGTCCAGGAATTTTTCCGCACCGAGGTCTGCGCCGAAGCCGGCTTCCGTTATGGCATAGTCGCCGAGTTTAAGTGCCATTTTTGTGGCTAAAACAGAGTTACAGCCGTGAGCAATGTTTGCAAAAGGTCCGCCGTGAACCAATGCGGGAACTCCCTCTAATGTTTGAACCAAATTAGGCTTTAGTGCGTCTTTTAAGAGAGCTGTCATAGCGCCTGCCGCATTTAGCTGACCTGCTGTAACGGGCTGATTGGTGTATGTGTAGCCGACAATAATTTTGGAAAGACGCTCTTTAAGGTCTGTAATTGAGTTGGCAAGACACAAAATTGCCATAACCTCCGATGCCACGGTAATATCGTAGCCGTCCTCACGGGGGACACCGTTAACTTTGCTTCCGAGACCGTCAACAACACAGCGAAGCTGTCTGTCGTTCATATCAACACAGCGCTTCCAAGTAATTCGCCGTGGGTCGATGCCGAGAGCGTTACCTTGGTGAATGTGATTATCCAGCATAGCGGCAAGAAGGTTGTTTGCCGCACCGATTGCATGGAAGTCACCGGTAAAATGCAAATTTATATCCTCCATAGGCACAACTTGAGCATATCCGCCGCCGGCGGCGCCGCCCTTAATACCGAATACCGGTCCCAATGAGGGTTCACGCAGAGCAACCATAACATTTTTACCGATTTTTTTCATACCGTCGGCAAGTCCGATTGTGGTTGTGGTTTTTCCCTCCCCGGCAGGGGTGGGGGTTATTGCTGTAACCAAAATCAGCTTACCGTCTTTCTTTCCGCCGTCTTTCAATGCGGAAAGGTCGATTTTTGCTTTATATTTACCGTATTGCTCCAAATATTTTTCGTCAATCCCCGCTGCTTCTGCAATTTCGGTTATATTTTTCATTTTTGCGCTTTGCGCAATTTCAATATCGGTTTTCATGATTGTATCGCCTCCATTTATTTAAAATATTCAACGGCAGATTCAAACATTCCCATATCAAATTTACCGTCAACATTTTTGTAAAGACCGTTCCCCACACGCTCGGAGTGTCCCATTTTGCCCAGAACTCTGCCGTCGGGAGAGGTAATACCCTCGATGGCGTAAGCGCTGCCGTTGGGGTTGTATTGAATGTCGTAGGTCGGTATACCGTTTAAGTCGGTATACTGAGTGATAATCTGTCCGTTCTCGGCGAGGGAATTGATTAAATCATCGTTTGCGATGAAGCGACCCTCTCCGTGAGAAATCGGAACGGTATAAACATCTCCCACATTGGTTTTTGCAAGCCAAGGAGATTTGTTGGAAGCAATTCGAGTTCTTACCAGTTTCGACTGATGCCTTGAAATCGTATTAAAGGTTAAGGTCGGACAATTTTCGTCAGTATCGATAATTTTGCCGTAGGGCACAAGTCCGAGCTTTATAAGTGCCTGAAATCCGTTGCAAATACCTGCCATAAGACCGTCACGATTATCCAAAAGGTCGGAAACCGCATCTTTGATTTCGGCGCTTCTGAAGAAAGCTGTTATAAATTTACCTGAACCGTCAGGTTCGTCACCGCCGGAGAAGCCGCCCGGAACAAAAATAATTTGAGAGTCTTTTACTTTATCCGCAAAGGTTTTTGCGGATTCTGCGATAGCTTTTGCGGAAAGATTGTTGATAACAAAGATTTCTGCTTTTGCTCCTGCTCTTTCCATTGCCTTTGCGGTGTCGTATTCGCAGTTGGTACCGGGAAATACGGGAATCAATACCTTAGGTGTGGCAACCTTGATTGCGGGAGCTACACGGTTTGCGGTTTCGTAAGAGAAAGCGGGAATTTCTTCGGCTTTTCCTTCGATATTGCATTTGTAGATGTTTTCAAGCTTATTTTCGTAAATTTCGCAAAGGTCGGCAAGTTCAAGAGCTTCACCATTGTAGGAAATTATATTATCGGAAGTGGTTTCACCGATGAAAATTCCGTCGCAATCTTCGGAAGTTTCCAAGATAAATGAGCCGTAGTTGTAACCGAAAATCGTGTTAAGAGCAAGGGATGACTCAAAATTGAATCCAATGCCGTTACCCATAGCCATTTTCAGCACAGCTTCGGCAATACCGCCGTATGTAGGCGTGTATGCGCTGTATACTTTTCCGCTTCTCATAAGCTTTGTAACTTTGTCAAATACCGCTTTTAAAGAATCGGCGTTTGGCAAATTGTTTTCGTCATATTCGGGCGAAATCATATAAATTTTATGATTTGCGCCTTTAAATTCAGGCGAAATGATATTATCGATTTCGTCTTTTGAAACGGCAAAGGATACCAATGTGGGGGGAACATCGATATTTTCAAAAGTTCCGCTCATTGAGTCCTTGCCGCCGATTGAAGCGATTTCCAAATCCATTTGAGCGGAGAACGCTCCCAAAAGTGCGGCTGCCGGTTTGCCCCAACGCTCTTTTTGGCCGTTGGGTTTTTCAAAATATTCCTGGAATGTAAGATAAACCTCGCTGAAATCAGAGCCTGCGGCAATCAACTTGGAAACAGATTCAACTACTGCCAAATATGCGCTGTGATAAGGACTCTTTTCCGCAATGAACGGATTATATCCCCATGCCATAAGAGAGCAGGTTTTTGTATCCTTTTTCTCCATGGAGATTTTGTTTACCATTGCTTGAATGGGAGTTCTCTGATATTTTCCGCCAAAGGGCATCAAAACTGTGCCTGCTCCTATAGTAGAGTCGAAACGCTCGGAAAGACCACGCTTGGAGCATACATTAAGATCCCCTGCGAGGGTCTTGTAGTTTTCCGTAAAGCTTGTGCCGATTTCCTTTTCGTAGTTTTCAATTTTTGACGGAGCAATTTCGGTATGTTTTTCCGCACCGTTTGAGTTCAAAAATTCACGGGAAAGGTTTACGATTTTATTGCCGTTCCATTCCATCGTAAGGTACGGGTTGTCGCTTACACGGGCAACAACCGTAGCTTCCAGATTTTCTGTTGCTGCAATAGCGCAAAAACGCTCCACATCCTCTTTTGCAACAACAACAGCCATTCTTTCCTGAGATTCCGAGATAGCAAGCTCGGTGCCGTCCAAACCGTCGTACTTTTTGGGCACGGCGTTGAGGTTGATTTCAAGACCGTCGGCAAGCTCGCCTATGGCAACGGATACACCGCCTGC
>CAZTEA010000055.1:0-7301 GCA_964612315.1 uncultured Oscillospiraceae bacterium
GAATTAAAAATGTTTTGGCTTGTACCTATCAGGCAATTTCAGTTGCGGGAAAAACTTTTGCAACCTGGCCCGAAATGGTTGATAATGTTATTCCTTTCATCGGCGGCGAGGAAGAAAAAAGTGAGATTGAACCTCTTAAAATTTGGGGTCATATCGAAGGCGACAAAATCGTTGACGCAACAGAACCAAACATCACGACTCAATGCTTGCGTGTTCCCGTTTCCGACGGACATACCGCTGCGGTTTTCGTAAGCTTTGAAAATAAGCCTTCCATCGAAGAAATCAAAAAAGCATGGGCAGAATTTGCCGGTGTTCCTCAGGAGCTTAATCTTCCGTCTGCACCGAAGCAGTTCCTTCATTATTTTGAAGAGGATAACAGACCTCAGGCAAATCTTGACAGAAATTTGGAAAACGGAATGGCGGTTTCTCTCGGAAGACTTCGTGAAGATAAGCAATACGATTATAAATTTGTTTGTCTTTCACATAATACATTAAGAGGTGCAGCAGGCGGCGCTGTGTTGATGGCAGAGCTTCTTGCGGCAAAAGGATACTTTGACAAATAAATTTTCTTAAACTATATTGTGTTTGCCTGCGGACACAAGCATTAAATATTGCAGGCAGAAAGGCATGAAGAATTATGAAAAAGCCCTTATTTTCAGGCTCTGCCGTTGCTCTTATAACTCCATTTAACGACAACGGTGTGGATTACGAAAAATTTGAAGAACTTATTGAATACCATATTGAAAACAAAACAGATGCCCTTGTTGTTTGCGCAACAACGGGTGAATCCTCCACTATGCCCGACGAGGAGCATTTGGCAGCTCTAAAATTTGCTTCCGAAAAAGCAAAAGGCAGAATCGTGCTTATTGCAGGAACCGGCAGCAACGACACAAAGCACGCAATTGCCCTTTCAACCTACGCCGAATCGGTAGGTTACGACGGACTTTTGCTTGTTACGCCTTACTACAACAAGGCAACTCAAAAAGGAATTTATCTTCACTTTAAGGCAATTGCCGAAAGTGTTAACATTCCGATTATTTTATATAACATTCCGGGAAGAACAGGTTGTGCAATTGCGCTTGACACTTTTAAAAAGCTTGCACAAATCCCCAATATTATCGGCGTTAAAGAAGCTACCGGTGACCTTGCTTTAGCAGGTCAGATTGCTGCAAACACCGACCTTGTTCTCTATTCGGGAAACGATGATGTAATTCTTCCCATGATGGCACTTGGCGGTCAGGGCGTTATATCCGTTATCGCAAACATTCTCCCCAAAGAAACTCACGATGTTTGCCAAAAATTCCTAGACGGCGATGTAAACGGCGCAAGAGAAAAATATCTCAAAATGATAAATCTTGTCGGTGCGCTCTTTGTGGAGGTTAACCCGATTCCCGTTAAAACAGCCATGAATATTTTAGGCTGGAATGTAGGAGAACCCCGTATGCCCCTTTGCTCCATGGAAGAGAAAAATATCGAAATTCTCAAAAACGCAATGAGAGAATACGGTTTAAAATTCTGATAAGGAGAATTATTACTTATGACAAACATATTACTTTGCGGCGCAACCGGCAAAATGGGACTTGCGGTGGCAAGAATTGTGAAGCAAAAAGAAAATTTCTCGATTGTTGCTGGATTTGATATTGTTGCTCCCGACAACTTCGATTTTCCGATTTATACGGAGCTTTCCAATCTTCCTCTTAAGCCGGATGTTATAATTGATTTTTCCCATCCGTCGCTGACCGACAAAATTTTGGACTATGCCGCCGAAAAGAAAGTCCCTGCCGTTATATGCACAACGGGACTTTCTTCCGACCAAGTTTCAAGAATTGAATATGAATCGAAAAATATTCCCATATTCTTTTCCGCAAATATGTCTCTCGGCGTAAATCTTATTATGGATTTGGTTCAGCGTGCCGCAAAAATTTTAGAGGACGATTTTGATATTGAAATTATAGAAAAGCATCATAACCAAAAACTCGACGCCCCTTCCGGAACGGCACTTGCAATTGCCGACGCTGTTTCCGAAGCGGTTTCATACACACCTGAATATGTTTATGACCGTCACAGCGTTCGCAAAAAGCGTGATTCCCGTGAAATCGGCATTCATGCTGTCAGAGGCGGCTCAATTGTCGGTGAGCACAGCGTAATTTTTGCCGGCAACGATGAGGTTATCGAAATCAAGCACAGCGCAACTTCAAAAGAAGTTTTTGCTGTCGGCGCGGTTTCCGCTTCCGAATTTTTAAAAGACAAAGCTCCCGGATTATATACTATGAAAGATTTGGTAAAGTAATTTCAAGGAGGATTTATTATGAATATAACCTTAACCCACGATGTTGCAATGGTTACCGTAAACAATATTCCCAACGATACGGGGAATATCGTAAAAATTCTTTCAACAATTGCAGACCTTGATGTTAATATTGATATGATAAGTCAAACGGCACCGCTGGTTGATAAATTCAACCTTTCCTTCAGTTTATCGCAGAGTGATCTTGATAAAATTATGGAGGCAACCAAAACCTTTAAAAAAATTTCGCCGTCCATATCAACGGAAATTAACGGCTATAACACAAAAATTACTTTCAAAAGCGATAAAATGAAAGACGAAAGCGGAACTGCCGCAAGTATATTTTCTCAGCTCTACAAAAACGGAATATCCGTTAAGATGATAACCACGGCGGAAACGGAAATTTCTTGTTTGATCGACGAGAAGGATTCAAGTAAATTTAAAATCTGATAAATTGGGACGATGAAACATCGTCCCTTATTTTACTGAGTCTTTACCAAAGAGGAGGACAAAATGAAACTTGTTAAAACTTTTATGAAATACTATAAGCCCTACATAGGTATAGTTATTTTCGACTTATTTTGCGCTTCGCTTACCACCGTATGCGAGCTGGTTTTCCCAAAGCTTGTAAGTTACATAACCGATACCGCCATAGGCTCACCCGAAATTTTGGTATGGTCAACCATTTTAAAAATAGGCGGGCTCTATCTTTTTTTGCGTTTGGTAGACACATTTGCCAACTACTATATGGCAAATCGAGGTCATGTTATGGGCGCTAAAATGGAAACGGATATGCGCCGTGACTTGTTTAACCATTTACAGGATTTACCTTTTTCTTATTATGACAATACAAAGGTGGGGCAAATTATGTCCCGTCTCACCTCAGACCTCTTCGACATAACGGAATTTGCTCACCATTGCCCCGAGGAATTTTTTATTTCGGCAATAAAAATAATCGGCTCATTTATAATTCTTGCAAATGTTAATCTTTTGCTTACTGTAATTATCTTTCTCTTGCTTCCGATTATGGTGGTCTCCGCTGTCGCATTCCGTAAAAAGATGAAAGCGGCATTTATGGAGCAACGCCGCCAAGTAGGCGAGCTTAACGCAAGCATCGAAGATAATCTTCTCGGAATTCGTGTGGTTAAAAGCTTCGCCAACGAAGATATGGAACGGGAAAAATTTGAAGAAGGAAACAAAGAGTTTTTCAAAGCAAAAAAATACGCTTACAAATATATGGCGCTTTTCCAATCGGGAACCAGATTTTCCGACGGTCTTTTATATATAGGTGTTATCGTTATCGGTTCACTTTTTCTTACAAAAGGCAAAATAAGTCCCGGCGATTTTGTGGCATATCTCCTATACATTCAAACTCTCATTACCTCTATCCGCAAAATTGTTGAATTTACGGAACAATTTCAGCGTGGAATTACGGGGATTGAGCGTTTCTCGGAAATTATGCAAGAGCCCGTAACCATTCAAAATCTGCCGTCGGCAGTTAAAGCCGAAAATATTTCGGGACAAATATCCTTTAAAAATGTCAACTTCGCATATTCCGACACATCCGATGCCATTTTAAATAATTTCTCCCTCGATATAAGTCCCGGCGAAAATATTGCGATTGTCGGCTCCTCGGGCGGCGGAAAAACCACACTTTGCAACTTAATTCCCCGTTTTTACGAGGTGGATAACGGAGAAATTCTTATAGACGGAAAAAATATAAAAGAACTCACTCTCACCTCATTGAGAAACAACATAGGAATCGTTCAGCAAGATGTTTACCTTTTCAGCGGCAGCGTTCGTGAAAATATCAGCTACGGAAAAATCAATGCCAGCGAAGAAGAGATTATAACTGCCGCAAAGCTTGCCGGCGCTCATGAGTTCATTACAGAACTTAAGGACGGTTACGACACATATGTGGGCGAGCGAGGCGTTAAACTTTCAGGCGGACAAAAGCAAAGGATTTCGATTGCACGACTGTTTCTTAAAAACCCGCCCGTGCTTATTCTTGATGAAGCAACCTCCGCCCTTGACAACGAAAGCGAGCATATTGTTCAAAAATCTCTTGAAAAGCTCTCAAAGGGCAGAACAACAATCACCATCGCTCACCGCCTTACCACAATTAAAAACGCCGACCGAATTATTGTTTTGGGAAGTGACGGTATCCTTGAGGAAGGAACTCATAAAGAGCTTATTGAAAAAAGCGGTGAATACGCAAAGCTTTATAAGCTTTACACATAAAAAAGGTGTTGCGAACGCAACACCTTTTAACAATTTACGAGCTTTAGGGAGCTTAAGCTACGCCCTGCATTTGGGAAAAAGCTTAACATTTTTAGCTTTGCAAGACTTTCCTATATAGCTTGTTCCTGATTTTTACCCAAATTGTATAAATTTGAATTTTTTATATCAAGACCGTTGATTTTCTCAAGTTCTTCCTTTAATATGCTTTTTCTCTCGCATAAATCGTAATGACGATTGATACATATGTGATATTTGCCATCATCCGTTATGGCTGTCGCCCCTCTGACGCACATTGGCAAATCAAGAGTCATTACAACTATCTTCTTCATAATTCTCACTTCCCAAGCATAGTTTCAATAATCTTAACGGCTTTCTCTACCTCTTCTTTCGTTGCGTCTTTTGTAAGGTTGAAAAGAATTTTCAATTCTGGACGATTTTTGAAAATTTCCGAAACCTCAGAATTTGCATCCTTTTTCTCTTCCAACCCCATAAGATAAGACGGAGAAACATTATAAAAATCCGACAGTTTCTGAATAGACGATCGTTTCATATTTTCAACATCGCCTTTTTCATATTTTTGTATTGCCGCTTTTTGCACACCGATTACTTTTCCTACTTCCTCTTGAGTAAGTCCTCGTTCCATTCTAAGCTCCCTAAGTATTTCGCTCATTTCCTTTTTCATTTAATCACCCCACCTATATTATAGTATCTTAAAATTCAACTTTTGTCAAGTTTTTTTCAAATTTTTCTTGACTTTTGTATCTTTTTATGATACTATATAGATATCGGGTAAGAAAATTGAGCCCATTTTCTTTTACCTGTAAAGTATCTTAAAAAGATATTTTATTTCAAAAATAAAGGAGATAATGCCCTTGGAACACCCTCAAATTACGGAAACGGAGCGTTTCGGTTCACTTTGGGACAAGGCTCCGCCCAATATTGTCGGAGAGTGTGCTTTTAAAAAATGCAGATACAAAAAAATATTCGATAATGATATTTATTTTAAAGACTGTTTCGGAAATATTTTTTGCTGTGAAGACCACGCCAAAGAATTTTACGAAATTAAAGAAATTTACTAAACAGAAGGAGTTTTTATGAATACAAAAGAATGGCTTACTCAAGGAAAAAATATCAATCGGGAAATAAGAGCACTCAAAGATGCTCGCGATAAGGCAAATACCATGTATGAAGTTTGTGAAACGACAACAATAAAGAAATATAAGGACAATCTTGACTCAAAAATTCTACAGCTTACAAAAACCCATTCGGAAATTTTGTGCGCCATATATAAAGTGGAAGATGCCGTTTTAAGAACCCTTTTAATTGAGCGATACATAAATGACAAAACATGGGAAAATGTAGCTTTGCGTCTCGGATATGATTTTTATCATGTCATAAAGCACCTTTACCCGAAAGCACTTACCGAAATCGAAAAAATCAAAAAGGCAAGTTGAAAATCGCTCACTACATATCGTTAGCGACAAGAAATAGTAAAAAACGGCACGCATATCACCGTAAATGATATGCGTGCCGTTTTATATTATCTGAAAATTCTGCCGCATTTAAGGCTTTAAATCGCCCATTTTATGCAAATTTTATTGCATCTTGAAAATAAATTATTGAGCATTTTGTGCACTTAACTTTTTCTGTCTCCAGTAGCCGATAAAGCCGAATAT
Source organism: uncultured Oscillospiraceae bacterium (assembly GCA_964612315.1). Lineage (GTDB taxonomy): Bacteria > Bacillota > Clostridia > Monoglobales > Monoglobaceae > SIG454. The sequence continues at coordinate 6,205 of CAZTEA010000055.1, forward strand.
TAAAATCGGTACGCCAAACATTGCATAAGCAAGAAAGAACAAAGTCCCTGCCGAATACAAAATTGCGGCAACTAATGCCGCCCAGCCTTTTTTAATGCAAAATCCAACCCAGCCGAAAATTGCACCGATTGTGAACATAATCATATGCGGCATAACAATTGCAGTTGCAATTGTCCCGCCGATGGCCTCCGCACCGCTTGAGCCAAGTGTTCCGCCTACGAAATATGTAATTAAATAAATTGCGTAAAGCGTAGCGATTGTGTTTGCGACAAATAAAAACTTACTTCTCATATGTAATTCTCCTTCCAATTATTTTTCAAAAACAAATTTTGCACTGCTGTTTGAAAGCCATGTGGGTTTTACTTCAAGCTCCAACAGCTTCCAATCTCTCGGAACTTCAACAGCATACCAACCTACAAGCTTTTTACCGGGTACCAAGCTACCGTCAAGCGTTCCGCCGTCGAAAATACAGTTTGCGGAAAGAGAATAGTCACACTTAACATCATTTACATAGGCATCAAATAAAAGCAAACTGCTTATAGCTTGTGTTTCCTCGGATATATTTTCGATTTCAAACTTCACACCCACAAAAACATTTCCTTCCTCCGGTGTGAAAAATTCGTCCCCTTCGGATTCCGACATTTCAATGGCGGTGATTTTTAAGTTTTTAAAGCTTGCGGCTTCATTTAATCCAAAAGTTTCGTCTTGATTTGCGACAGTCGCCGATTTATTTTTTGAATCCACCTTGCAAGCGGTCATACCAAAAACAATACAAGCAGCACATAACACCGTTAAAATTCTTTTCATAAAAAATACCTCTTTCGTAAAATAAATTTTTGCATTTTCTTATTTGCGAGACAAAACTGACTCACCTCCTACAAATTATTTGCAAATAAAAAATGCGGCTACCAAAGTAACCGCATAAAAATGCAAACTCCGATAGTCGCTAAACATAACTTAAACAGAAGCAGGATTTTACCATACCTATTTAATGGAATTCACATTTTTTCCAAAACACAAAATAGGTATGCAAAACAAAGAGTATAAAAACTCCCGCTTCAAACTATATTAAGTTACATTTAGCATTAACATTATAC
>CAZTEA010000056.1:0-6022 GCA_964612315.1 uncultured Oscillospiraceae bacterium
GTTTTGTATTGACTTTAACGAAAAATAAATGTAATATATTTATGTAAGGAGTATTTTGTATGAAATATATAAGCAACAGTCCCGAAGAAACGAAAAAAATTGCCGAAAAAATTGCCGCTGATTTAAAAAGCGGCGATGTTATTTCTCTGTCCGGTCAGCTTGGTGCTGGAAAAACGGCTTTTGTTAAGGGCGTTGCGACGCATTTCGGATTTTCGGGGGATGTAACAAGCCCCACCTTCACCCTGGTCAACGAATATGACGGGGAAGTGATGACTCTTTATCATTTTGATGCATATCGCTTGGAAAATGCCAATGTTTCCGAGCTGGATTGGATAGATGACTACCTTTTCGGGGAGGGTGTTTGCCTTATTGAATGGGCGGAATTTATAAATCCCATTCTTCCCGATAACACAATTTATATTGAGATTTCAAAGGATAGCGCCAAGGGCGATGACTATCGTGAAATCACGGTAAAACAAGGAGAATAATATGCTGATTTTCGGAATAGATACCTGCTGTGCGGCGGCAACCTCTGCCATATTCGACGGGGAAAAGCTGCTTGCGCAAACGGTTATAAACCATAAAAAAACACATTCGCAGAAAATTTTGCCGCAAATCCAAAGCCTTTGCGACCTTGCGGAAATCGATATTTCCGATATAGACGCTTTTGCGGCGGCGGTGGGCCCCGGCTCTTTCACAGGGGTCCGAATAGGGGTGGCAACGGTGAAAGGTATGGCACAGGCGCAGAACAAGCCCTGCGTTGCTGTATCGACGCTTGAAGCCTTGGCACTTCCCTTGTCCTCTTTTTCGGGAATTGTCTGTCCCATATTGGACGCAAGACGGGGGCAGGTATACAATGCCCTCTTTAAAGAAGGAGAGCGTATTTGCAACGATCGTGCGATAACTCTTGAAAGCCTTTTAAAAGAGCTTGAGGGGGAGAAAGTTATGTTTTTGGGGGACGGTGTTTTCCCCTACGGTGAGGAAATTTTGAAAACTATGCCCAATGCGGAGTTTGCACCGAAGGTTCTTACAATGAACCTTGCGGGAAGCGTCTGCGAAGCTGCTTACGGAAAATTATTGAAAGGAGAAGTGGTCTGTGCGGGAGATTTAATTCCGTCTTATGTCCGTCTTTCTCAGGCTGAACAGTCCGCTCAAAACGGTGAAATATGAAAAAGCTTAAAATACTTATATCCCTTATTCTCGTTTTTTCACTAACGGCATCTTTGTCGGTTTTTGCTGCAAAAGACAAGGAAAAAGACGAATCCGGGCCGCCGGAAATTTTGGCGAAAGCGGCAATTTTAATCGACTTTAAAACAGGCTATGTTCTCTATGAGAAAAATCCCGAAAAAAAGATGGAGCCGGCTTCTACCACCAAGGTTATGACCTATCTTGTGGTGGCGGACGCTATCGAAAACGGGGAGCTTGATTTAAAGGATGAGCTGGTTTACACAAGAGATATGCAAGGGGCGATGGATCCCGACGGAAGCAATATCGGACTTAAAGTGGACGAAAAAATGTCCGTTTCTCAGCTTCTTCGGGGAATGCTTATAAGCTCTGGAAACGATGCGGCAATTCTTCTTTCTTGTTCCGTTGCGGGAAGCGAGGAAGAATTTGTTGAAAGAATGAACCAAAAGGCAAAGGAAATTGGGCTTGAAAAGACCCATTTCACCAATGTCCACGGACTGGCGGACAAAAATCATTACACAACGGCGAAGGATTTGGCTGAAATCGCCAAGTGCGCAATGAAGGACGATTTGTTCCGTGAAATTGTGGGAAGCAATACATATGAGCGTGAAGCAACAAACAAAACGGCGGAAAGCGTAACCATGACAAACACCAATAATTTGCTTTCTCCCACCTCGGCGATGTATTATAAATATGCAACGGGAATAAAGACGGGGTATACGAATACGGCAGGCTTTTGCCTTGTTTCCTCGGCAAAAAAGGACAGCCGTGAGCTTATTTGCGTGGTGCTCAACGATGACGATTCAAGAAAGGACTCGAAAGCCCTTTTGGAATACGGTTTTAACAATTTCAAGGAAATCAAGGTTGCCAAAAAGGGCGATTTGCTCGGTGAAGTGGCGGTTAAACAAGGCGCTGACAGTATCGACCATGTAAGAGCCGTGGCAATGGAGGATATTTATGTAACCGTTCCGAACGATGCCGATACGAAAGATGTTAAGGCGAAAATCACATATAAATCCGAGGAGCTTTATGCTCCCGTTAAAAAAAGTGCCGCTTTGGGCGAAGTTGAGTATTCGTACAAGGGTACGGTGCTGGGCAAGGTCAGTCTTGTGGCGGAAAGCGGAGTGGAGCGCCATACTTTCGGATTTTTAATGTCCCTTTGGGAAACAATATGGGGAAGTGTTGTGGTTCGTGTTATATGCTATATTATTTTAATCGGCGCATTTTTGTTTGTGCTTTTGGTGGTATACGGTTTTTACCTGTCCCTTAAGAAAAGCAAAGCCAGAAAACGCAGAAAAAGCAAATACAGACCGCCAATGTATTAAAATATTAAACCAAGGCAGCTTCGGCTGCCTTTTTTTACACAAAATTGACAAAAGAGACGGTGTGTGATATAATATCAAAGTTTGAGAATATTAGAAATTGGGAGGAAGTTATGAAAATTTTTCAGCCAAAAATCCTTTCCCTCAAAAAGGGATATAACGGAAAACAGCTTGTTTCAGACATTGTTGCCGGAATAATTGTTGCGATTATTGCTCTTCCGCTGTCCATTGCTTTGGCAATCGCTTCGGGAGTTTCGCCGGAAAAAGGTCTTTATACGGCAATAGTTGCGGGCTTTGTTATCTCGCTTTTGGGGGGAAGCCGAGTAAATATTTCAGGTCCTACGGCGGCGTTTGCAACCATAGTTGCGGGCATTGTGGCAACCTTCGGGACGGACGGCTTAATAGTCGCCACAATTATGGCGGGCATTATGCTTATTCTTATGGGTATATTCAAATTCGGAACTTTAATAAAGTACATACCCTACACAATAACAACAGGCTTTACCTCGGGAATAGCCCTAACGATTGTTATCGGTCAACTTAAAGACTTTTTCGGTCTCACTTTCCCGGAAGGCACAAATGCGGTGGAAACGGTTGAAAAGCTGGAGGCTGTTGCCAAATCCGTCGGCACGGTTAATTGGTGGGCGGTTTTGGTAGGTGCAATCGGGCTTCTAATCCTTATTGTGTGGCCGAAAATCAGCAAAAAAATTCCCGGCTCGCTCATTGCGGTTGTTGTGGGCGTGGTAATAGTTAAATTTTTCGATATTCCGGTAAACACAATCGGCGATTTATATTCCATTTCGGGCGGCGTGCCGAAATTTTCCGTTCCAAATGTGGATTTTAATATGATAAAAAATCTTGTGCCGAGTGCCTTTACCATTGCAATTCTGGCAGGGATAGAGTCTTTGCTTTCCTGCGTGGTTTCCGATTCTATGATAGGCGACCGCCACAATTCCAATACAGAGCTTATCGCCCAGGGTGCAGGTAATATCTTCTCGGGCTTGTTCGGCGGAATTCCCGCAACGGGCGCAATTGCAAGAACTGCGGCAAATGTTAAAAACGGCGGAAGAAGTCCGATTGCAGGTATCGTTCACGCACTCGTTCTGCTTTTGGTGCTGGTGGTTCTTATGCCTTATGCAGAGTGGATTCCCATGCCGATTATAGCGGCAATTTTGTTTATGGTTGCCTATAATATGTGCGAGTGGCGTCAATTTGTGAAAATTTGCAAAACAGCTCCGAAAAGCGATATTGCGGTGCTGTTTATCACCTTCGTGCTGACGGTGGTATTCGATTTGGTTGTGGCAATCGAGTTCGGTCTTTTGGCGGCGGCTTGTCTTTTCGTTAAGAGAATGGTGGATGTAACCCGTGTAAGACCCTGGTCGAAGCAGGATAAAACCGTTGCCAATGAGGACGGACGATTAAAAGAAATTCCGCCCCTTACAGAGGTTTTTGAAATAGACGGACCGATGTTCTTCGCAAATTCCGACAAGTTCTCCCAAATACGAATCGAAAAGGGAACAAAGGCGGTAATTTTCAGAATGAGAAACATTCCCTCTCTTGATGTTTCGGCACTTCGTGCAATGGAGAGCCTGTATGACAACTGCAGAGAAAAACAGATAACGGTTCTTTTTTCTCATGTTAACAAACAGCCCCTTTCGGTTATGAAGAAAGCGGGATTTTACGATAAGGTGGGAGAAGATTGCTTCCTTAAAAATATTGATGAGGCATTAAATTATGCGAAAAAACTGACAAAATAGTGCATTTTTCGCAAAACAGGAGACAAAATGAAAGAAAACAACAGCTTTAAACAAGGAATAACAGACGGAATACCGATTTTTATGGGATATCTTTCCGTTGCCTTTGCTTTCGGAATTTTTGCCGTAGGCAAGGGGTTAACGGTTCTTGAAACGGTTTTGATTTCCATGACAAATGTAACCTCGGCAGGTCAGTTGGCTGCAGTTCCCATAATAACCGGGGGCGGAGCGTTTATAGAGCTTGCCGTAGCTCAGCTTATAATCAACATTCGATATGCGCTGATGTCCGTGTCGCTTTCGCAGAAACTTGGCAAATCCGTAAGCCTTTTGGATAGATTTGTAATTTCTTTTGTTAATACGGACGAGGTCTTTGCGGTAGCTTCGGGGAAAAACGGAGCGGTGGGGAAAAAATATCTTTACGGACTTATCCTGGGGCCGTATCTCGGCTGGAGCGCAGGTACTTTAATCGGTGCGGCGGCGGGAAATATTCTCCCCGAAATCGTAATATCCTCTTTGGGTGTGGCGATTTACGGAATGTTTATTGCCATTGTTGTGCCGAAAGCCAAGGAGAATAAGCCTACGGCACGCTGTGTGCTTTTGGCTATTTTATTAAGCTGCGGATTTTACTATATCCCCGGGCTAAATCGCATACCAAACGGCTTTGTAATAATAATCTGTGCGGTGCTTGCAAGCGGTGTGTTTGCTTATCTTTGTCCCGTTCCCGATTTGGAGGAGGTGCAAGACGATTATGACTAAAAATTTTTGGATTTATCTTGCCGTTTGTGCCGGAATAACCTACCTTATCAGGATGATTCCTTTGGTTTTGGTGAAGAAAAAAATAAGAAACAACTTTTTGTATTCGTTTTTGTATTACATACCCTATGCAGTCCTAAGCGTAATGACGATACCGGCAATATTTTATGCTGTGGACAATAAAATTTCATCGGCGCTCGGTTTTTGCGCCGCTATGATTACGGCGTATTTTAACAAAGGCTTGGTGGTTGTTGCGGCAATTTCTTGCCTTACGGTATTTTTGTCCGAGGTTGTTTTTACATTTTTGATTTAAATAAAACAATTTACAGAAAACGGAAAACCCTTAATTAAAGGTTTTCCGCTTTTTTATGCGAAATCGCAAAAAAGTGACACAAAAGAACAAAAAAGCGTTAAAAACTATTGACATACAATTTTTTCAAAGGTATAATGTAAGAAGAATAGTAAAACCTGCAAGGTATAATGAGGAGACCTTGTAATATACTGTTATTATACTAAAAACGGAGGATTATAGTATGTGCGGAATAGTAGGGTATGTTGGTGAAAATCAGGCAGCGCCTGTGCTTTTAAAGGGGCTGTCCAAACTGGAATACAGAGGTTATGACTCTGCAGGAATTGCGGTTTTCAATGACGGAAAAATCAGTATGAATAAGGCAAAGGGAAGACTTACAGTTTTAAGCGACAAAACCGACGGAGGAAACAGCGTTAAGGGAACAATGGGAATAGGACACACCAGATGGGCGACTCACGGTGAACCGTCCGATGCCAATTCGCATCCTCATTTAAGTCAAAACGGAAAATTTGCCGTTGTTCATAACGGGATTATAGAAAATTATTTGGAGCTTCGAGCGTATTTGGAGAAGAAAGGCTTTTCTTTCCTTTCCGAAACCGATACGGAGGTTATTGCTCATTTGGTTGAATATTATTACAAGGGCGACCTTTTGGACACGGTAATTATAACCGTATCCAAAATCAAGTGTTCTTATGCGC
>CAZTEA010000056.1:6032-7251 GCA_964612315.1 uncultured Oscillospiraceae bacterium
TATGCGCTGGGCATTTTGTGCGACGAATTTCCCGACAGCTTTGTAGCAATCAGAAAGGACAGCCCGTTAATTGTGGGTCTTGGGGAAAACGAAAACTTTATTGCATCGGATGTTCCCGCAATTTTGTCGGAAACAAGAAAAGTTTATTATCTTGAAGATAATGAAATAGCGGTGCTTAAAAAAGATAGCGTTAAGGTTTACAATTTGGACAAAGAAGAGGTTGAAAAAGAGGTTTTCACCGTTAATTGGGATGCCGAAGCTGCCGAAAAGGGCGGATACGAGCATTTTATGATTAAGGAAATTATGGAACAGCCGGATGCAATCAGAAAAACGGTTGCTCCGAGAATAAAGGATAACAAAGTGGTCTTCGATGATATTTCAATCAACGAAGATTATATAAAAAATATTAGCAAGATATATATCGTTGCCTGCGGAAGCGCTTATCACACCGGTATTGTGGGTAAGTATATTATTGAAAAGCTCACCCGGGTTTCGGTAGAATGTGCTGTGGCGTCGGAATTCAGATACAGCGACCCGATTTTAAACCCGGATAATTTGGTAATTGTAATAAGCCAGTCCGGTGAAACGGCAGACACTATTGCTGCCCTTCGTGAGGCAAAAAAAAGCGGCTGTAAAACTCTTGCGGTGGTTAATGTGGTTGGAAGTAGCATTGCCCGTGAAGCCGATGATGTTATTTATACATGGGCGGGTCCCGAAATTGCGGTTGCAACCACAAAGGCATACAGCACACAACTTAATGTTTTGTGTATGCTTGCCATGTATTTTGCCGATGTTTTGGGCAAAATAAGTAGTGATGAGTATAATTCAATGCTTAAGGGATTGCTCTCACTCCCCGAAAAGATTGACGAAATCCTTGCCAATAAGGACGAAATCCAGCATTGCGCATCTCTTTATTATAACAGTAAAAGTGTATTCTTTATCGGTCGTTCGTTGGACTATGCTGTGGCTATGGAAGGTTCTTTGAAGCTTAAGGAAATTTCCTATATTCATTCCGAAGCTTATGCGGCAGGCGAGCTTAAGCACGGAACAATCGCCCTTATCGAAAAGGGAACCTTGGTGGTTGCTCTTTGTACCGGCGAAGAACTTTTTGAGAAAATGCTCAGCAACATCAAAGAGGTTAAAGCAAGAGGCGCTGTGGTGGTTGCTGTTGCAATTGAGGGCAATTGCGAGATAGAAAAGGAAGCGGACAGGGTAATAT
>CAZTEA010000057.1:0-7179 GCA_964612315.1 uncultured Oscillospiraceae bacterium
TAAATATACCTTGTTGCAGTTCTTTTTATTTGTTCTGCCTCTTTCGGCAAACCGAAAAAGGTATCCTTCATTCCTAATGGCTCCAAAATATTTTCTCGTATATATTCGCCAAAAGATTGCCCTGACCAAATTTCTATAAGCGCCCCCAAAACATCATGACACAGACTATAGTTAAATCCGGTACCCGGCTCAAATTTAAGGACAGCATTTGAAAATGACGAAACAACATCTATGGTAGATGTCTTGTTTTCGGAAACGGCTTGCTTTATATAATCAGCATTGAGATTATAATCAAACCCTGCACTCATTGTAAATAAATCTCTAACAGTTATCGGAGTTTGTGTATATTCATAAAGTGCTGTTTCTTCTCTTCTCTTATTTTTATCCATCATAGTCCCTGATGATATTTTTAATCCTTCTTCGGCGTTGTATCCACTCTTGCTGACTTTCATATTCTTAAATTCGGGCAGGTATAATGCCAAAGGATCCGCAAGGGTATATTTCCCTTTTTCAAATAGGGTAAGAGCACCGACACAGGTTATGAGTTTGGTCATTGAAAAAATAAGATAAAGTTCATTTCCTACTATTTTTTCTTTATTTTCAATATTTTTGTATCCGTTATAATATCGAAATATTTCTTTGTGGTCTTTACATACTATACAGTCAACCGACGGTGCATTGTATGTGTCAATCATATAATCGATATAGTTTCGCAGATTTGAAAAATCCATTGTTTTAACCTCTCTTTACCGTCAAAATAAATATAACATATTGTAACATTTTGTAACATTTTGCAATACTTTTATAAAGGTCTACCCCGTCTATCTGGATATTTTTTTAAAAGTATATATTTCACTTTCGAAGTCTTCTGATAAGTGAACAGAAAAACCTACATTCTCCAAAACATCACCACTAAAAACTTTATCATTGTTGCAAAGACGATAAACCGCATTGTTATCGAGACCTTTAAAATGCAGTTTTTTAAACCTGGTTTGAGGTTTCATTTTTATCATACAGCAAAACAAAACAATTGTATCCGCATCTTTTGAGACAAATTCCCATGACGCAAAATTCTCTTCAAAAGGCGAAGCTAACCTGTAAAGCGTGCCTTTTTGAACCACTTCACGAATTTCTTTATACTTTTGTATTTGAGCGACAATCATTTCAGCTTCGCAATCATCTATTTGGGTAATATCAAGTTCATATCCAAATTTTCCGCACAGCGCAACATCACCTCGTGTTTTAAAAGGTGTTATTCTTTTTGTTTGATGATTGGGAACAACAGAAACATGGGCGCCCATAAAAATAGTAGGCATAACATAACTTGTTCCGTGTTGAATGAAAATCCGTTCTATTGCATCTGTATCATCACTTGTCCAGTATTGATCGAAATAATACATCATTCCGGCATCAAAACGGCCTCCTCCACCGCTGCAACCTTCAAACAAAATATTCGGAAAGCGTTCCTTAAGAGTTTCGAGTACTTTATATAACCCAAGAATATACCTATGTGAAGTTTCACTCTGTCTGTCCGGCGGCAAAAGGCACGACCCAACTTCCGTCATATTTCTGTTCATATCCCACTTCACATACGAAATATTAGCGCTGTTTAAAATGTTTGAAACTGTATCTATAATAAATTCACAAACATCTGCTCGGGACAAATCCAAGAGTAACTGATTTCGGGATAAACTTCCTTCTCTTCCGGGAACTTGTATGCACCATTCCGGATGTTTTTCGTATAAACAACTGTTAGGAGAAATTCCCTCCGGTTCAAACCATAATCCGAACTGCAAACCAATTTCATTGATTTTCTCGGCAAGCCCCTTAAGTCCGTGTGGAAGCTTATTACGATTTTCATACCAATCGCCCAAAGATGACGATGAATTGTTTCGTTCACCGAACCAACCATCGTCCAATACAAAAAGTTCAATTCCCAACTTTTTCGCCTTAGTCGCAATATTGAGAAGTTTTTCTTCATCAAAATCAAAGTATGTAGCTTCCCAGTTATTGATTAAAACCGGACACATTGCATTCTTGTATTTTCCTCGTGCAAGTCTTTGACGATAGAGATTATGGAATACAGATGACATTTTTCCCATACCCTCTGATGAATACACCATAACAACTTCGGGAGTCTCGAATATCTCATCTTTTTCAAGTTTCCACGAAAAATCAAAGGAATTTATGCCCATAAACGCACGAATCCCGCCAAAAGTATCTCGTTCTACACCTGCTTCGAAATTCCCGCTGTATAAAAGACTAAAGGCATAAACTTCACCACTATCTTCGGTTGTCTGTTTGTCGGCAAGTGCAAAAAACGGACTGTGGTGATGAGAACTTGAACCCCTCCTACTTTCTATTTTCTGCATACCTTGCATTATAGGGTTACGCTCAATATGCCGTTCTCTGCACCAAGCTCCGCTTAAATGGATTAAATCAAAGTCTTTATCTGTAAAATCCAGATTAAAGCTCATTGCAGATTTTATAAAAAACGGTTCATTGTTTATATTTTCGATTGAAACATTTCTGGTTATTACATCCATATCATTGAATACAGAATATCTGTATTTAAGCTTTAATCCGTAATGCTTATCAATGAAAATAATTTCCAAAGTATCCGCTTCACTATCATTTTCGGTATAAACGGCAGGAAGACCCAAAATTTTCTTTTTCCCTTTGCTTACGGAATAAGAAACAAACTCAGGTTTCGAAATACGGCTTCCGTCTGAATAAATTGCGTGAAATGCCGGCTTTCGCATATCACAGCTTCCAAAAAACGAATATTCCAAAGGAATTGTTTCTGTTGTCAAATCAATACCTTCTTTTCTGTATTCGCTGTTTAATGCCGAAAATCCCGGTTTAAAATCAATATCTTCAATAATTCCCGTTAAATCGTTTATTCTTTTCCCAAAGTATAGGTGTTCTAAGATATATTCGCCTCTTTTTCGAAAAATATACGAAGTATTCGGTGTTTGTAAATGAAAAATTTCATTTAATTTATCAATAATTATCATTATTCTTCGCTCCTTTTAAATTATGTTTCGTCATTATATTAAAAATTTGGGGAAAAAGTCAGATTTTAAAATCTAACCTTTTCCCTGTAATGTATAGAAAATAGCGTATTTTAATTTCTATACCTATAATCTTCGAAACAGAAATTATTTATAGAAGAAATATACAATTCTGTTCGAGCCTCGCCAATAGGTGAACATTTTAGAAGCCTTTTCGTTTGTATTCTGATAGGAATCAAGATCGTTTAAACCGCCAATATAAGCTTTGTATTCTTTTCTTGAATCATCATAAATCATAAAACTATTATTATTGGAATGGAGCGAACAAGCTTCAACAACATCTCCTCCGAGAACATCGGAAATCATTATGAAACTTTTTTCATTATAAGAGTTTCCAATATTATTTATGTATATATCATCAATTGTGCCCAGCGTATATCTCGGATTCTTTTTGTACTCGTCCGATTCGTAAGTATTTCCCCAAAACGGCATATCTTCGCTGTAATCGTAAAGTAATTCATACGCACAAATATATCCTCTTCCGTTTCGTGCAACGGTGATAATATCGCCTGAACCGATTGCGGATATATCCAAACCGGGTTCAACCTGATATATAATTGTGTCTGTTTTCATTAAACCTCGAATTTCATTTACCGCTTCTTCGTCTTTTCCAATGCACTCTCTTATTTCATCGACCAAAATAGGGTCGGCAAATTTACTTACGCTGCCGCCAACAGATTCGGAGCGTCTTAATGTAACCAAATCAATCAGAGGTGTGTCATCATTATATTTGTAAAGTGCAACCGTATACTCTGTGGTTCTTGTAAACAAAGATTGATTACCCATCTTGTAAGTGCAAAATGCCGCTTCCGTAGGATTGGTGTTATTGTTGTTGGGGATACCGAGAATTTGTGTTTGTGTTCCTGTTCCGTAATACGGCATAAACAATGCATCAGGCTGAAAATAGCTGTAAACCCCTTCTTCTCCTGCAACATAAAGAGTATTTTCACATTCTCTTTCCTCTTTACTTGCAGCCGGAGTATCAATATAATTAACTTCACCGTTTGTATTAAGTTTATACATAACAACGCTTCGCTTTAAACTTCCATCAAAATTACTCAATCTTGATTTAACGGTTTCTTTCTTAATTTTATTTCCATCAAATTTTACATTTTCGGCACAGTCCAAAGTGAGAAATTCACCGTCGTCAGTATAAATTTTAAACATCAATGTATTGTTAAAGCCGCTTGTATCGTATGCCATCTGATAAATATATCCGAGCTTTGCGCTTGTTTCGGCACTTATTTGCGTATAAGCCGCAATTTTTCCACGGATATCAAGATAATAACTAACCGTATCGCCAATAGAATATTTTGTTAACGGATCAAAATCTTTTTCCACCTCATATGATACTCCGTCAATTGTTAAATAACTGGTCCCGTTTAAAGTGCTTTTTTTGCTAAGTTTTCCTTCCACCGTTTCATCGCATAAATATACTTTTATATACTCACCATCAGGAGAACGAACGATAGATATAAGATTGCCGTTTGAAAGCATCTGTGCCGCTATCCCCTGACCGGAAGAAACTGATTGAACAGATTTATACACATTGGAATCGTATGCCAAATCCATTTTGTTGTAAGGAGCCGGAGCATCTGTGTAAACTGTATAGGTTGCCGCATCACTCGACAAGACAATTGCATTATAAATTTCTTCGATAATGGCAACCCCGTATTTGTTGTTGTTCTTATTTTTAATAAGAGTTACACTACCCTTGTCAATATTAAAATGTTCGGAATAGTTACTTCCCACAGCAATACCGTTGCATATAAGACTTAACGCCGTATCTGTTGTTACGGTAACTTTATTACCTTTTTCATTGTAATAAGAAAATTCGCCTGCGTTAAAACCGATAATATCATCCGAATCAACCTTTAAAACTTTATTCTTTCCGGCATCTTCGGTTATATACATAATTTCTTTTTCAAGGCTTTCATCTTTTGAATCACCTTTTACAAGAGCTTTAACGCTAAACCCAAGAAGGTCTTCACATCCGCTTATATTGCACTTGTATACAACATCATCTATTGCAAGTTCATCTCGTCCGAGCGTTGTCTTATCATAAAGTCCGGTATAAGAATTTTCGTTAACAACACCCTCTACAATTTCTGTATCGAAAATAACTTTCATCAATGTTTTTTCGGTATTGTTGGTAATTTTAACCACAATCTTACCGTTTTTGGTAGCAATTTCTTCTGTGCCCACATAAGCATTTAATGTATTATAAATTAACTTTGCAGCAACTTCCTTTGTAATTTTAGAATTAGACGCTACCCCGTCTGTAATTTTCAGCTTTTTTGCAACCGAAAAATAATCAGAGTTTGTAAAGTTACCCGTATCGTACCCCAGAGCTCTTACCAAAACAGTTACAGCTTGAGAATAAGTAATTTCTTCATTCGGAAGAAATTTTCGGTCATTGGTTCCGTTAAAAATTCCAAGTTCCGTTAAAAGATGGATAACACTCCCGTTTTCAACATCATAATAATATGTCTCTGTATTGTAGTTTGAATTTTCTATATCAAGATCCAGCATTTTTGCTACATATATAGCGAATTCTTGTCTTGTAAGGGGTTTCTCTGATATAGTTGCCTCATCCATTATTCTCAATACTGACAATATATCCATATAAACTTCATTATCCGAATTATTTGATGCATCTGCTTGTATATCTGTTGTGGATTCAGCTGATACCGGCAAAGTGTTCAATATCATTAAAGCAGAAAATAAAAGCAATAAAAATCTTTTCATTTTTTGAGCCAACCTCCCTTTTACAGTTTATCAATATATGCTTTGAATTTGTATATCATATTAGCAACTTCTGCTCTTGTAGCATTTTGCATAGGTCTGAAAGTTTTATCCTCATAACCTGTTATAACCCCAACGGAGGCAATATTCGCTACAGAATCTTTTGCATATTCTGATATGTAATCATAATCTGCAAAGTCAACATTCGAAGCAGTAGTTTCAATATTTTTTCGCTTCAAAATATTGTTAAAGATTACAACAATATCCTGTCGTGTGATATATTCACCTATACCGAAAAGGTTACTACCTTTGCCGTTTACAACGCCATTTTGATATGCAGCCATTACCGCATCATAATACCATGCACTTTCGTTAACATCATTAAAAGGAAGCTTAGCATCAAATTTTGCGGAAAGATTAAGCATTCTCGAAATCAATGCCACAAACTCTTCACGGGTAATATAATTGTCGGGAAGATACATATTATTTCCGTTTCCGGTAATAATTTTTTCTTTCGCAAGTTCAGTAATTGCGTTTTTAGCCCAACAATTGCTAATATCAGAAAAGATATCGTTGGAGGTATTTCCTATATTTTGATTGATCGAAGGATTTTGAATGCCTCCGCTTGCAATACCCCCAACATTGACAGAGTTATTATTACCGCCGGAAGTATCATCTTTTTTAGAATTAAGGCCATTTATATCCTTTTTTAATTGGTCATAGCTAAAACCAGTATACTTTTTTCCAATCAGTTGACTGCATATAGAATTTATAACACGCTCAGCCTTTAAATCTTGTATATATTCGGAGTTGATATAAATATGAAGAATATTTTTTATATTTTCATAACCATCGGGTTCTGCTATAACTTCGAATAAAAGTGCTGCTTTAAAGGCGTTCTCAAATTCTTCAAACGAATTAAAATGCTGATTTTCCAGTCTTTTGACTATGCCTTTTTGCCATTTTAATTTTGTTGCCTGATTAACGGCAATTGTTCCGTCGGTTGAATACCAGTTAAAGAGCTGTTCTGAAGAAAGCTCATCAAAATACATCGGTATTAAATCAAAGTTATTGACATTTCCCTTGGAAAGCATATACAATATTACGGATTTCCGAAAGTCTTTAACTGATGTTTCTTTGTCAGAAACTACATATCCCGTTCCGTTTTCGGCTTTCAACCGTTCTTTTTCTTTGTAAATATACTTTGCAATTTCCAAATATTGTTCATCGGTTGAAATCTCTAACACTTCATCGTAAAAAAATTCCAACTCTGCTTGATTATTTTTGATTACGAGAGCAACTGCGGCTGCATTATCGGCATCGTTAATACGAGCCAATGCTGTCGAGCTGTCTTTGGAAT
>CAZTEA010000058.1:0-7021 GCA_964612315.1 uncultured Oscillospiraceae bacterium
GGTTACAAGTGGCAGAACAGAACTTGAAGCTAGATCTTTTTAAGTGTAAGGTTTATAGCATTTTTTCATTAGGCTCTTTCAATGCACTATGAGAAAATCAACCAGTTCCTTAAGCAAGAACATAGAAATATTAAACTAAGCCAATTAATCTTCATTTGTTTTTAATAGTCTGCGATTTTTGTTTGTTAGGCAGGAGTGGATATTTTGGCTTTCGGAAGCTTTGGTGAAGACCGAGAAGATATCCCGAATACGGAGGGCGAAACCTTTAATTTTGAAGAGTATAAGGAAAGTCTGGCGCAAGAGGCGGAGGAGGCTCTGTCAAAAATCGAGGGAGCGGGCAATGTAAGGGTAATACTGAGCTTTGAAAGCACGGGTAAATCGGTTATTGCACGAAACAGCCAAAGTAAAACGCAGACCGACACGGGAAACAATGATAACAAGGAAACCAAAGAGACGGCGGAAAATGTTGTGGTATACGGACAGGGGCAGAACGAAAAACCGTATGTGACGGAGGAAAAAATGCCCTTACCGTCCGGAATTCTGGTGATAGCGCAAGGTGCAAAAAACGAAAGCGTGCGATATGAATTGTATGAAGCAGTAAAAGCACTTTACGGCATTTCCGCTCACAGAATAAAAATAACCGCATCCGAAAAATGAAAATAATTTAACTTATTTTAACTTAAAAATTCAGAAAGGAAGAAAAAGATGAAAAAGTTAACAGAAACAAAAAAGTCGGGAACGAAATTTGCAAAATCCTCAATCAAAGGTAAGCAGGCATTGGTGGGAGGGCTTGTGGTTTTGGTTGCCGTTGCCGGGTATTATCGGTGGTCAACAGGGCAAGGAGAGGATAAAACCGCAAAAGGTGAGCCGACTGTCACGGTTATGAGTACAGCCAAAGTGCAAAAAGACGATTATTTTGTTAAATCAAGAGAGGAGAGGGATAATGTCAGAAGCGAAAGTGATGCGAAACTGGAAAAAATAACCGAAAGTGATGATGCAACGGCGGATTCCAAAGCTGATGCACGAGAGAAAATAAAAAAATCCGCAGAAAACATTAAATTGGAGGGCGAGGTTGAAGGTTTGATAAAGTCCAAGGGATATGATGAATGTTTGGTATACATAGACGAAGAGGAGATACGCATAATTGTAAAAGCGGACAAAATCGATGAAGATAAGGTGGCGCAGATAACAGATATAGTTACATCAAAAACCGATTTCAAACCGTCTCAAATTATTATAAGCAATCACGAATAAAATTTCCGAAAAAATGTAAAAAAAGAATTGTAAAACCAAATCATTTGTGATATAATAGTTAAAAGATTATAAAAACAAGCTTGTTTCGGGAGGTTTTTGGTATGAATTCTGAAGAAATGGTTGAAAAGCAAGGAAATCTTATTATATCAGATGATGTGCTTTCTGTTATTTCGGCTATTGCCGCAAAGAGCATTGAAGGTGTTAACGGTATGCAAAGTTCGCTGACGGGCGGATTTGTTGAATTTTTGGGAAGAAAAAATCCTTCCAAAGGCGTTAAGGTTGCGGTTGACGGTGATTGTGTCGAAATCGATCTCAGCGTGTGCGTTGAATACGGAGTAAAAATTCAAGATATCGCATGGGAAATTCAAGGCAAGGTAAAAAGTGAAGTCGAGGCTATGACGGGGTACAAGGTTAAGGCTGTTAATGTAAGTGTTGACGGTATTGTTGCTCCGAAAGAGGACGAAAATAAAGAATAAAAAGAAAACCTGATTGACCCCGATTTGGTCAATCGGGTATTTCTATTTGATATACATAAGTATTGGAGAGAATTATGAACAGAACAAAAGCAAGAGAATATGCCTTTATTTTATTATTTCAATATAAATTTCAGCCGGAGGAAATCAATCAGATTGTCGATGACTTCTGCATGGAATACAATCCCGATAAACAGGAGGAATATATCAGAAATACAGTTCTTAAAACAATCGAGAATATTCAAAAAATCGATGAACTTATTTCGAATATAAGCCAAGGCTGGGCAATTGACCGTATTTCATCGGTTAACATTTCGCTGCTTCGTATGGCGGCGGGAGAAATGCTTTATGCGCAGGTTCCGCCCACGGTCTCGGTAAATGAAACCATGAGCTTGGTTAAAACCTATGATGGCGAGGAATCCCTTGCTTTTATGAACGGTGTTTTGGATAAGATTAAAAGCAGTATAGGTGATTTGCGTGAGTAGTTTATATCTGGGAATAGATACCAGTTGCTATACCACATCAATTGGGGTTATCACAGAGGAAAAACAGCGGCACTACAAAGCTCCTCTTAAGGTTAAGGAGGGGGCTTGCGGACTCAGGCAGTCGGAAGCGGTTTTTGAACATATCAAAAATCTTCCTATCCTTTTTGAAGAAATGGGACAAGAGTTTAATTTAACCGAGTATGACGAAAAATTTATTTCGGTAAGCACAAAGCCGAGAAGTGTTGACGGCTCTTATATGCCGGTTTTTCTCGCCGGACATAGCTTTGCAAGAGCAATTGCGGCGTCTTTGGGTGCGGAGCTTAACGCTGTTTCTCATCAAGATGGGCACATTATGGCGGGAATATATTCCTGCGGAGCATACAGCCTTTTAAAAAAGCCGTTTATATCCGTTCATATGTCGGGCGGAACAACGGAAATTGTGCTTACAAAGCCGTTTTGTGGTGGCTTTTCCCATGAAATTGTCGGTGGAACAAAAGACCTTCCGGCAGGGCAGTTTATCGACAGAATAGGTGTTCTTATGGGAATGGAGTTTCCGTGCGGAAAATATCTTGATACAATGGCACTTGAATACTTGGAAAACGAAAAGGTGAAGTGCTGCGTCAAGGACGGGTATATAAATTTTTCCGGTGAAGAAACCAGATATCGCCGTGCTTTTGAAAACGGCGAAAGCAAGGAAAAAATCTCGTATCTTACAATGAAAACGGTCAGAGAGTCTGTTATTGAGGCGATTTGGCAGGTGAAACGAAAATACAACATAGAAAAGGTTTTGATGGTTGGAGGTGTATCCTCGTCGGGATTTATACGCAAGGGATTTGAAAATATGCCGGGCGTATATTTTGCGGACCCCGAGCTTTCAACAGACAACGCAATGGGAGTTTGCGCATTGGGAAAGCTGAAGAAGGAAACGGAAAGGTAGATTTTATGGAAGAAAGACCGATACTAAGCGTATCTCAGGTTAATTTATACATAAAAAACATATTGAATAACGATTCTTATATGTCCGATGTGTCGGTTAAAGGGGAGATTTCCAATTTTAAACTGCATTCCTCGGGGCATATGTATATGTCGTTAAAAGATGAAAGCGGAGTTATGCGTGCCGTTATGTTTAGAAGCGCCGGTGCAAAGCTGAGATTTAAACCGGAAAACGGTATGAATGTTATCGCAAGAGGCAGAGTTACTGTGTATGAAAGAGACGGGCAGTATCAGCTTTATATAAATTCTATGGAGCAGGAGGGCGTCGGTGACCTTCATGCAGCATTTGAAAAGCTTAAAAATAAGCTTTTGACAGAAGGTCTTTTTGATGCGGACAAGAAAAAACCGCTTCCGAAGTATCCCAAAAAGGTGGGTGTTGTTACTGCTCCGACCGGGGCGGCGGTAAGAGATATAATAAATATTATATCAAGGCGTTTTTTATATTCGGATGTTGTGCTGTATCCCGTTTTGGTTCAGGGTGAAAATTCCGCACAAAGTATTGTTGAGGCGATAAGTTATTTCAACAGGGGAAAATCCGTTGATGTTATGATTGTCGGACGGGGCGGCGGTTCAATCGAGGATTTGTGGTCCTTTAACGAGGAAATTGTTGCCCGTGCCATATATGAAAGCGAAATTCCGATAGTTTCCGCAGTCGGTCACGAAACTGATTTTACCATAGCGGATTTTGTTGCGGATTTAAGAGCGCCCACACCGAGTGCGGCGGCGGAGCTTGTTGTTCCGGAGCAGACGGAGCTTGCGGAAAAATTCGAAAATGTGTATAATCGTCTTAATATATGTGCAAGAAGAATAACCGAAAAGCGGCGGCTGATGCTGAAAAATTGCACAGATAAGCCGATTATGAAAAATCCTCTTATAAAAATCGATGACAGAAAGATTTATCTTGACAATTTAAGCCATAGATTCGAAATGGCTCAAAAGATGATTATGGAACGGAAGAAACAGCAATTTTCTTTGAATGCGTCAAAGCTTGAGGGTCTCAGTCCTCTTGGCACAATAGCAAGAGGTTTTGCTGTGGCAAGCGGCGAGGACGGAGTGATAAAATCCGTCAAGGATGTTAAAAGCGGTGATGAAATAACACTTACCGTTTCGGACGGTAAATTTAATGCGGTAGTTAAATAGGAGGAAAGTATGGAAAAGGCAAGTTTTGAAAATAATCTTAAAGAACTTGAAACGATAGTTAAAACTCTTGAGGGAAGCGATGTGAGTCTTGACGAAATGCTGGAACTTTTCGAAAAAGGGATAAAGCTCACCAAAGATTGCACAAATCAGCTTGAAACCGCTGAACAAAAAATAACTGTTTTGATGAAGAATAAAGACGGTTCGGTTACTGAAGAAAATTTTGCACCTTTGGGGGAATAAGGGGAGTAATATGGAATTTAAAGAACAGTTAAGCGCTTATATTGATATGACCAATGCCGAGCTTGAACGGCTGGTTCCCTCTTGTGAGAATTTGCAAAAGTCAATATATGAAGCTATGAGATACAGTCTTTTTGCCGGCGGAAAACGAATACGCCCGGTAATTGCGATGGGTGTTTGCTCAATGCTTGGCGGAAAGGCGGAAAAAGCGCTTGATTTCGCTTGTGCTTTGGAATGTATTCACACATATTCGCTTATACACGATGATTTGCCGTGTATGGACAACGATGACTTGCGTAGAGGAAAGCCTACCTGTCATAAAGTTTTTGGCGAGGCAAATGCATTGCTGGCTGGGGATGCTCTTTTGAACAAAGCCTTTGAAATTATGGCGTTTTCCGATATGCCATCCGATATAATCGTAGAGGTTATCAAAAATATTTCTTTAAGGTCGGGAACGGAAGGTATGATCGGCGGACAAGTTGTAGACCTTGAAAGTGAGGGAAATACGGAGGTTTCTGAATGTGTGTTACAATATATTCACGAAAACAAGACCGGGGCACTTATAGATGCGGCAGCACAAATCGGTGCGATTTGCGGCGGCGCTGATTCAGAGGAAAGAGAGAGTATTGCGTCCTTTGCAAAAAATTTGGGCTTGGCATTTCAAATAAAAGATGATATATTGGACTATATTGGCGATGAGGAAGTTTTAGGAAAACCCATCGGCAGCGATACAGAAAATCAAAAATCCACTTTTGTTACCCTTTTGGGTATTGAAAACGCTCAAACGGAGCTGGTGCGAACTACAAAGGCCGCAAAGGCCGCGCTGGAGAGGTTTGGTGCAAAAAACAGCTTTTTGATTTCTTTGGCAGATTTTTTGCTGGAGAGAAACTATTAGATAAACGGAGGAAAACAGAAATGGTTAAAATAAAATTAAGAGATGAAGTCAAGGAATTTCCAAAAGGAATTAAATTGATTGAGGTTGCGAAAGAAATAAGCGAAGGTCTCGCAAGAGCCGCTTTGGTTGCAAAGATGGACGGTGAGGTTAAGGAGCTTTATACGGTTGTTGAAAAGGATTGCGAGGTTGAATTTTTAAACTTTGACTCAGAAGAGGGAAAATCCGCTTACCGTCATACCGTATCTCATATTTTGGCGCAGGCAATAAAGAGACTGTATCCTGATACAAAGCTTGCAATAGGTCCTTCAATCGATGACGGATTTTATTATGATTTTGATTTTGAAAAGCCGATTACAATGGCTGAATTTGACAAAATTGAAAGCGAAATGAAGAAAATTATAAAGGAAAATTTACCGCTTGAGCGCTTTGAACTTCCGAGAGCCGATGCGATTAAGTTTATGGAGGAAAAAGGCGAGAGTTATAAGGTTGAGCTTATAGAAGACCTTCCCGAGGATGCTGTTATTTCTTTCTATAGGCAGGGCGAATTTACGGATTTATGTGCCGGACCTCATCTTATGTCCACGGGAAAAGTTAAGGCGATTAAGCTCCAGAGCACGGCGGGGGCGTATTGGAGAGGCAACGAAAAGAATAAAATGCTTACCCGTATTTACGGCACGGCGTTTCCGAAAAAAGCGGATTTGGACGAATATATTGAAAGACTTGAAGAAGCAAGAAAGCGTGACCACAACAAACTTGGCCGTGAATTGGAATTGTTTACAACGGTTGATACAATAGGTCAAGGACTTCCGATTATGCTTCCGAAGGGCGCAAAAATGATGCAAATTCTTCAGAGATTTGTGGAGGATTACGAAGATTCTCACGGATGGGTAAGAACAAAGACTCCTTATATGGCGAAGAGTGATTTGTATAAGCTTTCGGGTCATTGGGATCATTATCAGGACGGTATGTTCGTTTTCGGAGATGAGGAAAAGGATAAAGAAGTGTTTGCCCTCCGTCCGATGACCTGTCCTTTCCAGTATCAAGCTTATCTCAATAAAATGAGAAGTTATCGTGATTTGCCGCTCAGATACGGTGAAACTTCAACTCTTTTCAGAAACGAAGCCTCAGGCGAAATGCACGGACTTATAAGAGTAAGACAGTTTACAATTTCAGAAGGTCATCTTATGTGCACACCAGAACAGCTTGAAGAAGAGTTTAAAAGCTGTGTTGAGGTTGCAACTTATATGCTTAAAACTTTGGGGCTTTACGAGGATGTTTCGTATAGATTTTCACAATGGGATCCAAGTGATAAGGAAAAATATATAGGAACCGACGAGCAATGGGATGAGGCTCAGAGCACAATGAAGAAAATTCTTGACCACCTTGAAATTCCTTACAAAATCGGAATCGGCGAAGCGGCTTTTTACGGACCGAAGCTTGATATTCAGATAAAAAATGTTTTCGGTAAAGAGGATACACTTATAACAATTCAGATAGACCAGATGCTTGCTGAAAAATTCGGTATGGAATATGTGGATAAGGAC
>CAZTEA010000059.1:0-7015 GCA_964612315.1 uncultured Oscillospiraceae bacterium
GTATAATTATACTATTTCCTATCGTTGAAATCTTTATGCAAAATTTTCAAAACTCGGAATAAAACGCCCTTAAAAGGAGAAAATGTTAAACAAAAGGAGGTTTTTATATGAAAAATTTTGTTGCAATTGAGGAAGTTTTTGCCCGTGAAATTTTGGATTCACGAGGAAATCCCACCGTTGAAGCAGAAGTTATTCTGGAGGACGGAAGTTTCGGTCGTGCCTCGGTTCCTTCAGGAGCGTCTACCGGAGCCTTTGAAGCCTGCGAGCTTCGTGACAACGACACTCGTTATATGGGTAACGGAGTTTCAAAAGCCGTTGCAAACATAAACGGCGAAATTGCCGATACAATAATCGGACTTAACGCTCTTGACCAAATTGCCATCGACAATACGCTCATTCGTCTTGATGGAACTCCCGACAAATCACGACTGGGCGCAAACGCCATTCTTGCTGTATCTTTAGCTTGCGCAAAAGCCGGCGCAAATTATACCGCTCTACCGCTTTATCAATATATCGGTGGGGTCAACGCAAAAACTTTGCCCGTTCCCATGATGAATATAATAAACGGGGGCAAACACGCCGACAACTCTGTTTCTTGCCAGGAATTTATGATTATGCCGACAGGCGCAAAGGATTTTAAAACAGCACTTCAAAACTGCGCCATGGTTTTTCATACTCTGAAAAAAATTCTGAAAGAAAAAGGACTTTCCACCTCTGTCGGTGACGAAGGCGGCTTTGCCCCAAACTTGGAAAACGATGAAGCTGCGGTTTCGCTTATTACAGA
Organism: uncultured Oscillospiraceae bacterium; assembly: GCA_964612315.1. Classification (GTDB taxonomy): domain Bacteria; phylum Bacillota; class Clostridia; order Monoglobales; family Monoglobaceae; genus SIG454. The sequence goes on from CAZTEA010000059.1 coordinate 785, forward strand.
AGCAATAAAGAAAGCAGGCTTTAAGCTTCGTGATGACTTTTGCATAGCCCTCGACCCGGCTTCAACCGAAATGTATGAGGAAGCAAAAAAACAGGGAAACGAAGGGAAATACAGCTTTTGGAAAATCAGCAAAACTCTTTCAAGAGAAGAAATGGTTGAGCTTTGGGCAACTTGGTGTGAAAAATATCCCATTATTTCCATAGAAGACGGTATGGCGGAAGAAGATTGGGAGGGTTGGAAAATGCTTACCGAGCGTTTGGGCTCTAAAGTTCAACTGGTTGGAGACGACCTTTTTGTCACCAATCGTGCACGGCTTCAAAAGGGGATTTTGAACGATGTTGCCAACTCCATTTTAATCAAGGTTAATCAAATAGGCACTTTAACCGAAACTCTTGACGCAGTCCAAACCGCTCAGAAAGCTGGATATACCGCAGTTATATCTCACAGAAGCGGCGAAACCGAAGATACCACAATTGCTTCCCTTGCAGTTGCCGTAAATGCGGGACAAATAAAAGCAGGAGCTCCCTCCCGAACCGACCGAGTTGCAAAATATAACACATTGCTCCGAATCGAAGAAGATTTGTATATGTCATCAGAGTATTTGGGAAAAGCTTCCTTTTATAATATAGCAAATTCCGAATGAATGCGATTTTTAAAATTAAACAAAAGCAGTTGTTTGAAAATTTTTAAATTTATGAAAATTTGTGAATATAAATTTGTTGACAAATAAAAAACTTTTTGATATAATAATTCACGGAGACTCGGCTTTTGTGGAAAGTCTGATAGGGAGAATGCGTCATCGACTGGAAGCGCATTTGAGATGAGTAGTAAGCTTGGGAACACTCCCTTTGTATCAATTTAACATTATAAAAGAGGACACATATAAGTGTCAATGCGGGTGGCACCGCGGGTTAATTTTTGTTTACTCGTCCCGGAAATATGAAGTCATATTTCCGGGACTTTTATTTTATCAAAATCAGGAGGTATATATTATGTACAGAACTCTAATGTGTAACGACATTCGTGACGAACATATCGGAAAAACCGTTCAGCTTGCCGGCTGGGTTGATGTTGTTCGCGATCACGGCGGCGTTATCTTTATTGACCTTCGTGATTACACAGGTATAACACAGGTTGTAATTCACGATGAATCTCTCATTAAAGATGTAAACCGTGAAACTGTTATTTCGGTAAGCGGCGTGGTCGAAAAAAGAAATATTGAAACAGTTAATGAAAAAATTGACACAGGAACCGTTGAACTTGCGGCAAACAGCCTGCAAATTCTCGGAAAGAGTCTTAATATGCTTCCTTTTGATGTTCACGCTTCAAGAACAAGTAAGGACGAACTGCGTCTTAAATATCGTTATTTAGACCTTCGTAATCCTAAAAATCATTCAAACCTTGTTAAGCGTTCGCAAATTATCCGTCATTTAAGACATAAAATGGAGGATAAGTGCTTTTTGGAAATGCAGACACCTATTCTCACAGCTTCCTCGCCTGAGGGTGCAAGAGACTTCTTGGTTCCCAGCCGTAAACACCCGGGAAAATTTTATGCTCTTCCGCAGGCTCCTCAACAGTTTAAGCAGCTTTTGATGGTTTCTGGATTTGACAGATATTTTCAGATTGCTCCCTGCTTCCGTGATGAGGACGCTCGTGCAGACCGTTCTCCCGGCGAATTTTATCAGCTTGACTTTGAAATGGCTTTTGCCACACAAGACGAAGTTCTCGATATATGTGAAGATGTTATTTATGACACTTTCAAGGCTTTCTCTGATAAGAAAATCAGTCCAAAGCCTTTTAGACGAATTACCTATGCAGATGCTATGATGACCTACGGCTCGGATAAACCCGACCTTCGAAACCCTCTTATAATTTGCGACCTTACAGATTTCTTTGCAGATGTTGATTTTCCCGCATTTAAAGGAAAACCCGTTCGAGGGATAGTTGCTCCCTGTCAGGGTAAATCCAAGAAATTCTTTGAAGAGTCTCTTAAATTTGCCACATCAACCGAGGTTGGCCTCGGCGGTCTCGGATATATAACTCTTAAAAACGGAGCTTTCGCCGGTCCTATCGCCAAATTTTTAAGCGATGAAAAGAAGAACGAAATCATCTCTTTAACCGGAGTTAAAGAAAACGAAACCCTCTTCTTTATCTGCGACGACCGAAAGAATGACACAGAAAAGAAAGCGGGAATGATTCGCACATGGCTTGCTCAAAAGGAACAGCTTGACTTGATTGACGAAAATTCCTTTGAATTTTGTTTCGTTGTTGATTTCCCCATGTATGAAATCGACGAGGAAACAGGTGAAACGATATTTACTCACAACCCATTTTCTATGCCGCAGGGCGGCATGGAGGCTCTTCTCAACAAAGCACCCACCGATGTTTTGGCATATCAGTATGATCTTGTGGGCAACGGTATTGAGCTTGCCTCCGGTGCTGTTCGTAACCACGATATCGAAATAATGAAAAAAGCATTTGAAATTGCCGGATACTCGGAAGATGAGCTTAAAAAGCGTTTCAATGCACTTTACACCGCATTCCAATACGGAGCTCCACCTCATGCGGGAATGGCTCCCGGTATCGACCGTATGGTTATGCTTCTTACCGATGAAGAAAAAATTCTTGATGTTATCGCATTTCCTCTTAACGGAAATGCACAGGATTTACTTCTCGGCGCCCCGAGTGAGGTTACAAATCAACAGCTTGAAGATGTTCATCTTCTCGGAAATGCAAGCTTTTTTGCACAACGCACTTCAAGATCCGTTTCATCAACCTCATCTGCCGGTAAGCGTTCCACCTTTTCAAACGCACAGCAATTAAATCAGATATCACTTACCGACGAAGAAGAAAAGAATATGCAGGAAATTTTTCATTCTATGAATGAAAAAGAACAAATTTTAAAAGAAACAAATACTGACGGTGTTGAACCTATGGTGCACACCATGCCCATGACCAATGTTTTGCGTGAAGATGTTCGCAATCAGCCGTTTTCAAGAGAAAGCCTTTTAGAGGGCGCACCCGAACGCAGCGATGACAGTTGGCAGGTACCACGACTTGTAAAGTGAGGTTTATTGAATGAATTATTATGCAACCAAATTCGAAAGCGGAAACATTGCCGTTGACGATACAATTTTAGTAAAAGATTTTCCGGCTTCAGCAGGTTCAAAGATGCTCGATGGCTTTAAACCGCTTTTCAGCGCCGAGGCTGTTGTGCGTTTGGAAAATAAAGGCTATAAAATTGCGGGTAAAACCCATGTCGGGGAATTCGGACTTGACCTTATGGGTGAATTTTCCCACTACGCAGAAAAGGACGGCGCAATAAAAGGCGCTGCCGCAGCTCTTGTTGAAAGCGGCGAAGTTAAAGGCGCTCTCGGCGTCGATATGACAGGCGCTCCCAGACGCTCTGCCGCCATATCAAACATAGATTTTCTTAAACCTACCTACGGTACGGTTTCCCGTTACGGCATTATTTCCTGTGCCGCATCAGGCGAACAGCTTGGCGTATACGCAAAAAATGCCGAGGGAGTCAAAGAACTTATGGAGATTATTGCAGGTCACGACGAAAAAGACGGAACCAGTCTTAAAGATAACTCTTACGATTATACCATTTCCAACCCGACAGGAAAAAGGGTTGCAATTGTAAAGGAATTGCTTGACAAAGCAGATGACGAAACCAAGGCTCGCATTAACGCTTTTGCCGACGCTCTTTCAAAAGAGGGGGTTGTTACGGAAGAAATTTCTTTTGATATTTTTGACACGGCAAATACCGCTTGGCAAATTCTTATGACCGCCGAAACCTGTAATAACATTTCCCGTTACGACGGTGTTAAATTCGGTTATCGTGCAAAGGAATACAAAAACATCGATGAATTATATGTAAATTCAAGAACCGAGGGCTTTAACTTCCTTACAAAGGCAGTTATTTTATACGGTTCCGATGTTCTTTCCAAAAACCGTTATACGGAGTGCTACGATAAATCCCTTAGAGTTCGCCGTGTAATTGCCGAAAAGTTTAATGAGCTTACAAAAACATATGACGCAATTTTGACACCTGCTTGTTCCAAAACATCATACGAGCGTTACGATATAAGCGAAGCCTTCGGTAAGGTTTTCGAAGAAAGCGTATTCACCGCTCTTTCAAACTTAATCGGCGTTCCGTCTCTTGTTTGCGGTGGAGTCCAGCTTACAGGCAAGCATTTTAACGAACGCACACTTTTAAGTCTCTCACACTCCGTTGAAAGGAAAGGTATATAATATGAATTATGAATTGGTTATCGGTCTTGAAACTCATGTGGAGCTCAGCACCGAATCAAAAATATTCTGCTCCTGCGGCGGACATTCCTCCGCAAAAGAGCCTAACGATTGTGTATGCCCCGCTTGCAGCGGTATGCCCGGTATGCTTCCCGTTATGAACAAGAGAGTTGTTGAGCTCGCTGTTACCGCAGGTCTTATGCTCAACTGCGATATTAACAGATACACGACTTTTGATAAGAAAAACTATTATTATCCCGACCTTCCCTGTGCATATCAAATAACACAGCTTAATCACCCTATATGCACCAACGGCTGTGTTACCTTAAAAACATCTTCGGGAAATCGTGATATTCACATTAAGCAAATTCATATGGAGGAGGACGCAGGTAAGCTTGTTCACGGCGGAAAGGTTTCTTATGTAGACTTTAACCGTACAAGCGTTCCTCTTATTGAAATCGTTACACAACCTGATTTCAGAAGCGCCGAGGAAGTTCTATCATATCTTAACAAATTAAAATCCATGTTCCGTTCCGGCGGCATTTCGGAATGCGAAGAAGGTGCTATGCGCTGCGATGTCAATATTTCCGTTCGCCCTGAGGGAAGCGAAGAATTTGGTGTTCGTACAGAAATAAAGAATATGAGTTCTTTCGAAGCGATAGAAAAGGCTATCAAATACGAGGCTCAGCGCCATATTGATGCTATTGAATTTGAAACCGAAGAGCTCGTTCAGGAGACAAGACGATTTGACGATGCAAGTGGTAAAACCTTTGCAATGCGTAATAAGGAAACCGAAGCCGACTATCGTTATTTCCCGGACGCAAATCTTATGCCAATTATAATTGACGATGAATGGCTTGAAAAAATCAAAGCAAATAAGCCTGCGGATGTTTCCGAAAAAGCTGAGGAATACCGTAGTGTCGGAATTTCCGACAAGGAAATTGATATGCTTATTTCAAATCACAAGGTAAGCACTCTTTTGGATGATGTTGTCAAAATGGGTTGCAAGGCAAAAGATGCCGCAACCTGGATTCTTACCGATTGTGCCGGCATTCTCAGAAAAGACGGTAAGACCTTAAACGACCTTTCAATAACCGCCGAAAAGCTTTTTGCCGTTACAAATATGGTTGACAAAGGCGATATCAACCGTAATGCCGGTAAAAAAATTCTCATTGCCGTTATTGAAAATGATGTTGACCCCGTGGCATTCTGCAAAGAACAGGGACTTGACAAAAAATTTGATTTCTCTGCCATTGAGGCTGTTATTAACAAAGTAATAAGCGAAAATACTCAGGCTGTGGGAGATTTCAATAGCGGCAAAGTTAAAGCATTGCAAGCACTTTTCGGAGCTTGTATGAAAGAGCTTAAAGGCGCCGGTGACCCTGCCGTTATCAAAACCTTGCTTGAAGAAAAATTAAAATAATGCACAAATAAAAGAGCATCGAAAACAATGTTTTCGATGGTCTTTATTATTTTTCTTCGCCCAAGATAACCGAAAGCTCCATTGTTTTACCGTCACGGTAAACCTTTAATTTCAAAGTATCTCCCGGTTTAAACTTTCCTTTTATAACTTCAAGCTCGGTTTGGGTTTTAATTTTTTCGCCATTTGCCTCGGTTATAATATCACCAACCGCAAGTCCTGCCGCTTCCGCACTACTGCTCGGCTCTACCGAATAAACCATAACGCCCGACGGAACTTTAAATCTGTTTGCCACATTTTCACTTACATCCATTGTGGTTATGCCTATATAAGGTCTTCCTTTAACCTTGCCGTATTGTATTAAATCATTGGCAATAAGTTCCGCATCCGAAATCGGGATTGCAAAACCCATACCTTCTATTGCCTCATCCGAGAGCTTTGCCGTATTAACGCCGATGACCTCGCCGTAAGTATTTACCAAAGCACCGCCGCTGTTACCCCCGTTAATCGCCGCATCGGTTTGAATATAATTCATAACCGTTCCGTCACCCATATCT
>CAZTEA010000060.1:0-6949 GCA_964612315.1 uncultured Oscillospiraceae bacterium
GTATGGCGGAAATGTCAAGGTTGAACGGCTTGCCCGATACAATCAATAAAAATCAGATGCTTTTCGGGATAAATCAAGGATGTACTTTCCGTGATTTGAGAATGGATTGTATGAAAGAAATAGCGGAGCTTGATTTGGACGGATACGCAATCGGCGGCTTAGCTGTGGGAGAGCCGGCTGAGGTTATGTATGATATCATCGAAGCGGTTGAACCCTTTGCGCCTGCGGATAAGCCCAGATATTTAATGGGCGTAGGTACGCCGGTTAACATAATCGAGGCGGTGTATCGGGGCGTTGACTTTTTCGACTGTGTTATGCCCAGCCGAAATGCTCGGCACGGTCACCTGTTTACATCGGAGGGTATAAGAAACATTATGAATGTTAAATACGAAAAGGATGACAGTCCCATTGACCCGAATTGTAACTGCCCCGCTTGCAAAAATCATACAAGAAGCTATATTCGTCATTTGTTTAAAGCGGGAGAAATGCTTGGGATGCGCCTTGCGGTTATTCACAACCTATATTTCTATAATAATTTGATGCAGGAAATTCGTGACGCTCTTGATGAGGGGCGCTTTGAAAGCTATCGAAAAGAGAAAATAGAAATTTTGGGAAAAAGAATATAAAAAAGTATTGCAAAATGGAAAACGATAATGTATAATAAAGAAGATTACTAAATTGGAGGTAAAAAAATGTTCGAAACAATAGTTTATGCGGCAGGGGAAAATACCCAGTCGACAGCAAGTGCACTTCCGTCCATTATTTTAATGGTAGCGATGATTGCGATTTTCTATTTTCTTATGATAAGACCTCAGAAGAAGAAAGAAAAAGAGCTCAAAAATATGCTTGCGGCACTTAAGGTGGGTGACGAGGTTGCAACAATCGGCGGTATTCACGGTAAAATCGTTAAAATTAAAGACGAATTGTTTGTTCTTGAAAGCGGCGTTGGTCAAAACAAGGCAACAATCACGGTTGACAGAGGCTCGGTTGCAAGATTTTTGAAGCAGGCTCCCGAAAACAAGGAAGCTGTCGAAGCTTCAGAAAAAGAGTAATAACAAAAACCTTCAAATCATATATTTTAACAAGATATGATTTGGAGGTTTTTTATGTCAAGGTCAAGTTGTGCGGGAACGGACGAAAGAAAAAGCTTGAATGTATTGAATATGGCAAAATGTCTTGGTATTTCATATATAATATCGGTAGTTCTCTTGTTTTTGCTGTCTGTTTTGGCGGCGGTAACCGATATGGAAAAATTCGTTATAAACGGCTGCGTTACGGGAATAACAATGATTTCGGTTGCTCTTTGCGGTTTTATGGCGGCTAAAAAGACGGGAAAGGGCGGTCTTTTAAACGGCGTTGTTGCGGGACTTTTGTATACGGTGCTGCTTTACGCCATGGGAAGCTTGGCTGTGGGCAGCTTTAACTTCAATTGGGTAACGGCTGCTGCGGCGGCGGAAGGAATAATTTGCGGCGGAGCAGGCGGAGTTTTGGGTGTTAATATGGGGAAAAGAAGACGGTAGGATTGATAAAAGCCTTCCTTTGATATAGAATTGAAGAAAAAAGTCAAAGGGGAGCGCAGAATATGCATAAAATTATAGCCTTACTTATATCCGTCGTGATGATGCTTTCATCCTGTGCGGTATCGGAAATACCCGAAAAAATAGGTTTAGATGATATTGGTCGCAAAATAAAGGAAAAGTTTGGAATGAAAGAGGGAAGTATTATTGTTTTCAAAGCGGATAAAGAAAACCCTACATCGGACGAAATGAATACGGTTGCAGAGCTTCTTGAAATCCGTCTCAAAAATATGGGTTATACGGAAGCCGATATAACCGTTCGGGGTGCAAACCGCATCAGAGTTGAAATTCCGTCATTATCTGACCCCCGAGGAAGTAGCGGCGGCTCTTGGACAGAAAGCGGAGCTTAAATTTTATGACAGCACGGGAATAGATCAGGCGACCGGCGAATTTATTGATGGCGCTGAGGTTCTCAGCGGTAAGCATATCAAGGACGCAACCGTTCAGTATGGCGCAACAAGCGAAACCGGACAAGCAAGCCATTATGTTCAGCTTGAATTTACAAGGGAAGGGCGGAGAGCTTTTTATAAAGCAACCGCAAGAAATATCGGTCAGCCGATTTACATTGTTTTGGACGGCGTGGTGCAGTCGACTCCTGTTGTTCAAACCGCAATCAACGATTCAACCTGTGTTATCAGCGGTGTGTTCTCGATGGAAGAAGCACAAAGCCTGGCGGCAATCATTAAGTCGGGTCAGCTTCCGTTTGGCTTGATATTGGTAGAAGAAAGCGTTGTCAGCAATTAGACGGTATAATCTGTCGCCGTATTCGGCGGCAGATTTTTGCGTAAAGAAATCGGAATAAATTTAATAAAAAGACTTGACTAAATCAAAAGAAAAATATATAATGTTTAGAGGTGCAAAATCCGACAAGGGGTTTTTATGCCCTTTTTGAATTTGTAAATAATTAAAATTTTAATACTTTAAGAAAATCGACACGATGAAGGAGGAAACAAAGTGGGTAAAAGTATTATAAAGCTTTCGGCGATTGTTGTGGTAATTGCATTGCTTACATATTTGGCAATTTGCGGCTTTGGTATCGGCGACGGCAAACAAATTTACGGAATTACAAGTCCAGACGGTATTACACAGGGTCTTGACTTAAACGGAGGAAGCGTTATCGTTTTTAAAGCGAATAAGGCAAACCCCACATCGGACGAAATGGAAACGGTTGCAGAGCTTTTGCAAAACCGTCTCACAAACATGGGTTATACTGAAGCTGATGTAACCGTTCAGGGTGACAGCAGCGTCCGAGTTGAAATCCCGTCTTTCTCTAATCCCGAGGAAGCAACAAGTGTTCTCGGTCAGACAGCGGAGCTTAAGTTCTATGACAGTACGGGCATTGACCAGGAAACAGGCGCATTTATTGATGGCGCTGAGGTTCTCAGCGGTAAGCACATCAAGGGCGCAACCGCTCAGTATGGCTCAACAAGCGAAACCGGACAAGCAAGCCATTATGTTCAGCTTGAATTTAACGATGAGGGGCAGAAAGCTTTTTCTGAGGCAACCGCAAGAAATATCGGTCAGCCCATTTATATCGTTTTGGACGGTGCGGTGCAGTCGGCACCTGTTGTTAAAACCGCAATTAACGATTCGACCTGTGTTATCAGCGGTGAGTTTTCACAGGAAGAGGCGCAGAACTTGGCGGCAATCATTAAGTCGGGTCAGCTTCCTTTCAGCTTAACCACCACAGAGACAAGAGCAGTCAGCGCAACTTTGGGTGCAGATGCACTTTCAAAGGCTGTTACGGCAGGTGTTATAGGTCTTATATTGGTTATGCTCTTTATGATTTTGATTTACAGATTACCCGGCTTTATGAGTGCAATAGCTTTGGTTGCTTATGTGGATGTTGTGCTTTTGATTCTTGCAAACTTTCATATTAACCTTACACTTCCGGGTATTGCGGGTATTATCCTTGCAATAGGTATGGCGGTTGATGCCAATGTTATTATATTCGAGCGTGTTAAAGAAGAGCTTCTTCTCGGAAAGAGCACAAGAGCGTCTGTTGAAGCGGGCTTTAAAAACGCACTCAGCGCAGTTATCGACTCTAACATTACCACAATTATTGCAGCAGTTATCTTGATTCTTCTCGGAACAGGTACAATTAAGGGCTTCGGTATCACCCTCTTAATCGGTGTTATCGTATCAATGCTTTCTGCAATCTTTGTTACAAAATTCTTGCTTCGCAGAATTCTTGAAATGGGAGTTAAGAATCCTTGGCTTTACGGTGTAAGCCGCAGAAAACTTGAAAAGAAGGAGGAGAGTGCTAATGCTTAAAATCGTACAGCATAAAAATATATTTGTAGGGATTGCTTTATTATTGGTTGTTGCAAGTATTGTTTCACTCCTCGTTTTGGGATTTGAACTTGATACGGATTTCGCAGGCGGAACAGCAATCACATATACTTTCGACAAGAAGGTTGAACAAGGTGAAATTGAAAAAATGACAACCGATGCATTCGGCAGAAAACCGTCTATGATTCGTGTTACACAGAACGGCAAAAACTATGTGGTTGACATTGAAGTGGGCTACGATACAAAGCTTTCGGACGACGAAAATGTTAATAATGCAAATAACTCTGTTAATGAATTAACATATAAAATTGCCGAAAAGTGGGGCAAGGTTGTTGCGGTTGTTGATGAAAACGGAGCTGCAATGGATTATAAGAGCGCAATCAATATGATTGGCAAAACCGAAGCTGCCGCAACGGAAAACGGCGGCGAGGGTAAGCTCTATTCAACAATTAAGGATTCCAAGAGCGTAATCAGCTACGGAGATATGGGTTACTATATCGAAGGGGTGCATAAGTCAGAACTTAATATAGTATCTCCTTCCACAGCAAGAAATCTTGCAAAGTCCGCAATACTTATGTCACTTCTTGCGGCTTTGGGTATTCTTATCTATGTTGCCATAAGATTTGACTTTACATCAGGTGTTTGCGCAGTTGCTGCGCTGACTCATGATATCGTGGTTCTTTGCGGTATTTATTCAATTTTCAGAATTAAGATTGACACAAACTTTATTGCGGCACTTTTGACCGTTTTGGGTTATTCGATCAATAATACCATCGTTATCTTTGACAGAATCAGAGAAAACAACAAGCGCAAGCATATGGGCTCTTATTCCGAACTTGCAAATGTCAGCGTGAACCAGACCATTAAGAGAAGTATCAACACAACGGTAACCACACTTTTAACAATCGGTATGGTATATATCCTCGGTGTTGAATCAATTAAGGCGTTTGCACTTCCGATTATAATCGGTATTGCTGTGGGAACATATTCTTCCATATTTGTTTCAGGTTCTATCTGGGCAACCTGGAAAGATGCTTCCGTTAATAATAAAAAAGCACAGACAAAAAAGAAATAATCAACAAATAATAAACAGTCTGACCCCAAAAGTGAAAGCTTTTGGGGTCAGTTTTTGTTCAAAATGTAAGATTTAATAAAAATATGTCTAAAATGCTTGTATTAAGAAAGAAAAAGTGTTATAATATTCAATATATAGGGGCGAAAGCGGTGAAATTTCCCCCACTTATTTGAAGAAACGAGTGATTTTGTGAATTATACAATGCTTACGGATTTTTATGAGATAACCATGGCAAACGGTTATTTGAAACACGGAATAGGGAATAAAATTGCCTATTTCGATATGTATTTCAGAAAAGTTCCGGACGGCGGCGGTTTTGCCATTATGGCAGGAGTTGAACAGCTGATAGATTATTTGAAAAACCTTAAGTTCGAGAGTGAAGATATTGAATATTTAAGAAGCAAAAAAATCTTTTGCGAAGAATTTTTAAGCTATCTTGAAAATTTTAAGTTCGAGTGCGATGTTTGGGCAATCCCCGAGGGTACACCAATATTTCCCAACGAACCCTTGGTGACTGTAAGAGGCCCGCTTATTCAGGCTCAATTTGTTGAAACAATGGTGCTTTTAACCGTTAATCACCAAAGCCTTATTGCCACAAAGTGTAATCGTATTGTTCGTGCGGCGGAAGGCAGACCCGTTATGGAGTTCGGCTCAAGACGGGCGCAGGGGTATGACGGCGCAATTTACGGGGCAAGGGCGGCATATATCGGCGGTGCTGTGGGAACGGCTTGTGCAATTTCCGATAAAATGTTTTCCGTTCCGGCATTGGGAACTATGGCACATAGCTGGGTGCAGTCCTTTGAAAGCGAATACGAAGCCTTTAAGGCTTATGCCAAGACTTATCCGGATGAGTGCACCTTGCTGGTGGATACCTATAATGTTTTAAAGTCCGGAGTTCCCAATGCAATTCGGGTGTTCGACGAAGTTTTGGCTCCCATGAACAAACGCCCGAAGGGCATAAGAATAGACAGCGGAGACATTACTTATCTTTCGAAAAAGGCAAGGGTTATGCTGGACGAGGCGGGATATAAGGATGTTTCAATCGTTGCTTCGAATTCCCTTGATGAGTATATTATTCAGGATATTTTAAAGCAGGGCGCAAAAATTGATTCTTTCGGCGTGGGCGAAAGACTTATAACTTCCAAGTCTGAGCCTGTTTTCGGTGGTGTTTATAAGCTCGCCGCAGTAGAAAGAGACGGGGAGATTGTTCCGAAAATTAAAATCAGCGAGAATGTGGCGAAAATTACCACACCTTGCTTTAAAAAGGTATATCGGCTGTTTTCAAAAGAGACGGGCAAGGCGATTGCCGATGTTTTAACTCTTCATGATGAAAAAATTGACGGGGAGGAATATGAGATTTTTGACCCCAACAACACATGGAAGAGAAAAACCGTTACCAATTTTGAAGCAAAAGAGCTTATGGTTCCGATTTTCAAAGGCGGTGAGTGTGTTTACAATTCATTGAAAATCGATGAAATACGCAGCTACTGTCAAGCAGAAATCGACAAAATTTGGGATGAGGTAAAGCGTTTTGAAAATCCTCATGTTTACTATGTTGATATGTCCCAAAAATTATGGGATATCAGATATAAATTACTTTCAGAACACAAATAAAGGAGAGCTATGATGAAATCTACTGTTGAGTCCTACAATCTGGGAAAGCTTAGCGTTATGACGCTTAGCGGAGGTGAAGAATTTGGTGAAAAGGTAAACTATTACCTTAAGAGGTTCAATGAAGAAGCAGAACTTGACACATTTTTAATTCCCGCAAAAACCACAAGATTCGGAACGGGAGAAGCGAAGGCTACCATAATGGAATCTGTGAGAAGCCACGATATTTATATTATTGCCGATGTTTTTAATTACGGTGAAAAATATAAGATGTACGGCGAGCTTGTTCCGATGAGCCCTGACGACCATTTTCAGGATTTGAAAAGAATTATTTCCGCAATAGGCGGTAAGGCAAAGCGTATAACGGTTATTATGCCTATGCTTTACGAGGGAA
>CAZTEA010000061.1:0-6927 GCA_964612315.1 uncultured Oscillospiraceae bacterium
TTATCGTCAACCAAGTGAGCAAGCTTTAATATGTGCATATAACCAACGGTTACACGGTTATCAAAGGCTTCACCCGTTCTTCCGTCATAAAGCACGGTTTTACCATCTTTATCGTAACCGGCTTTAACCAAAGCTTCGGCAATATCAGCCTCATTCGCACCGTCAAATACGGGAGTTGCAACCTTCCAACCAAGCTTCTTTGCCGCATAACCCAAGTGAACCTCAAGAACCTGACCAATGTTCATACGAGACGGCACACCCAAAGGATTAAGCACAATCTGAAGTGGAGTTCCGTCAGGAAGGAACGGCATATCTTCTTCGGGAAGAATTCGTGAAATAACACCCTTATTACCGTGACGACCCGCCATCTTATCACCCACAGAGATTTTTCTCTTCTGAGCAATATAACATCTTACAATCTGATTTACGCCCGGAGGAAGCTCGTCGCCGTTTTCTCTTGTGAATACCTTAACATCAACGATAATACCGTATTCACCGTGAGGAACTCTAAGTGATGTATCTCTAACCTCTCTTGCTTTTTCACCGAAAATCGCACGGAGAAGTCTTTCTTCTGCACTTAAATCGGTTTCACCCTTGGGAGTTACCTTACCAACAAGGATATCGCCACTTTCAACCTCCGCACCGACTCTGATAATACCTCGCTCGTCCAAATCACGAAGAGCTTCATCACCAACATTTGGAATGTCTCTTGTGATTTCTTCCGGTCCGAGCTTTGTATCTCTGGACTCAATCTCATATTCTTCAATATGGATTGATGTTAAAATATCTTCCTTAACAAGCTTTTCATTGATAAGCATAGCATCCTCGTAGTTATAACCTTCCCAAGTCATAAATCCGATAAGAATGTTTCTTCCGAGTCCGATTTCACCATCTTTTGTGGACGGACCGTCGGCGATAATATCTCCGGCTTCAACTCTTTCGCCCGCAACAACGATAGGTCTCTGGTTAATACACATACCCTGGTTCGAGCGTGTAAACTTAATAAGCTTATACTTATCTGTTTCGCCTGTATCTGTTTTAATTTCAATATGAGTTGCACTTACTTTTGTTACAACACCGGCATTTTCCGCAAGAATACATACGCCGGAGTCTTTAGCAGCCTTGTGTTCCATACCCGTTCCAATAATCGGTGACTCGGGCATTAAAAGCGGAACCGCCTGACGCTGCATGTTAGATCCCATAAGAGCACGGTTAGCGTCATCGTTTTCAAGGAAGGGAATCATTGCTGTCGCAATTGATGTAACCTGTCTCGGCGATACATCCATGTAGTCAACCTTACAATTACCCGGTTCTGCACTAACTTCCAGGAACTGGTCTTTATATCTTGTAACAACTCGGCTTGAAAGGAATCTTCCGTCCTCACCAAGTTCTTCGTTCGCCTGAGCAATATAGAAACCGTCCTCTGTGTCTGCGGTCATATATTCAACCTCATCGGTAACGACACCTCTCTCCTTATCCACCTTTCTGTAAGGAGCCTCAATAAATCCGTATTCATTAACCTTTGCATAACCACTCAAAGAGTTGATAAGACCGATGTTCGGACCTTCAGGTGTTTCAATAGGACACATACGACCATAGTGTGAATGATGAACATCTCGAACTTCAAAGCCCGCTCTGTCTCTTGAAAGACCGCCGGGACCGAGGGCCGAAAGTCTTCTCTTATGTGTAAGTTCACCAAGAGGGTTAATCTGATCCATAAACTGTGAAAGCTGTGATGAACCGAAAAATTCTTTAACCGCCGAGGTAACCGGTCTGATATTTATAAGAGTTTGAGGAGTTATCGAATCCAAATCCTGAGTCGTCATTCTTTCACGAACAACTCTTTCCATTCTTGCAAGTCCGATTCTGAACTGGTTCTGCAAAAGTTCTCCGACGCTGCGAAGTCTTCTGTTACCCAAATGGTCAATATCATCGGTATGACCCACGCCGTGAGCCACATTGCACATATAAGAAATAGATGCAACAATATCGTCAATTGTGATATGGCTGGGAATAAGCTCATATCTACGAGCTTCAATCTCCTTCTTGAATTCTTCTGAATTCATGTCAGGATACTGCGCCAAAATTTCATCAAGAACGGAAGCTCTTACCTTTTCCTTGATTCCGTAATCTCTCGGATTATAGTCAACAAAGAGCTTAAGATCAACCATATTGTTGGAAATTACTTTTGTAACTCCGCCCTCATCGTCAATCTTAACATTAACCGCATTTATGCGAGCCCTGTCAATATTTTCAACGATTTCTTTTGTTATCATTTCCCCTTCAGAAACGATAATCTCGCCTGTTTTTTCGTCAACCAAGGTATCTGCGCTGTATTGTCCCACAAGTCTGTCCGCAAGAGCAAGCTTTTTATTGAACTTATATCTTCCCACATGAGCCAAATCATAGCGTCTTGGGTCAAAGAACAAGTTTGTGAGAAGTGTTTTTGCGCTGTCAACCGTAGGCGGTTCGCCCGGACGAAGCTTTCTGTATACCTCCAAAAGGCCCTCATCACCTGTTGTTGTGGTATCCTTTTCAAAAGTGGCACGAAGCTTTTCGTCCTCTCCGAAAAGGTTTATGATTTCCTGATTTGTTCCAAATCCCAAGGCTCTGATTAAAACAGTTACCGGAATTTTTCTCATTCTGTCAATTCTTACATAGAAGACATCATTGCTGTCGGTTTCATATTCCAGCCAAGCACCTCTGTTTGGAATAACCTGAGACGCAAACAGCTTTTTACCCAATTTATCGAAGCTGTTGGTAAAATAAACGCTGGGGGCACGAACAAGCTGACTTACGATAACTCTTTCTGCGCCGTTTATGATAAATGTACCGGAAGGAGTCATAATCGGGAAATCGCCCATGAAGATTTCCTGCTCCTTAACCTCCCCTGTTTCCTTGTTGATAAGACGAACCTTAACACGAAGAGGAGCAGCATATGTTGCATCTCTCTCCTTGCACTCCGCAATATCATATTTGGGAGTCATATCAATTCGATAGTCAATAAACTCAAGCATAAGGTTGCCCGCATAGTCGGCTATCGGAGATACATCGTGAAACACCTCTTTAAGACCTTCCTCTAAAAACCAGTTATAGGAATTTTTCTGAATCTCGATAAGATTAGGCATCTCGATAACCTCTCTAATCTTACCGTAGCTCATTCTGGTATTCCTTCCGAGCTTAACCGGATGTATCATAAACAATCACCTCTATAGTTTATTTACGCAGAAAAAACAAGGAATTTCCCCTGCGCATTGTGTATAAAATGTATTAAAAAACACATAAATAATTTACAATTTTAATTTTTTTGCACTTTATGAGAGAAATTTTCCGTCTTTTCAGAAGAAATTTCGTTAATTTTGCACAAAAATTTTAATCGCTTTTCGTTTTTTCCGCCCCCAAAAATGGAGTATTTTTACAAAAAAGCACAAAATCGCATTATAATGGAACTATATTATACCACAAGGTTCTCGGTTTGTCAAGCATTTTTTCCTTTTACCACCTTCCTTGTCTGTCCGATAATTTTTCCTTTTCCTACCTTATTATATATAGTTTTTTTCGATGTAACTCAATTGTAATATCTTTTTTCAAAATTTCTATTGACTTTATTTTCCATAATGCTATAATTCAAGTATAATTAAAGTCTATAAAACTTCGAAAGCAGACCAAAAAGGCATTTGCCGAGTTCAAAGGAGTATTGTTATGGCAAAATCAAGCAATAATAACAAAGAAAAGCATGCGGACAATTATCAAAATTCCGCACACGAAATCGAAAATGACCCTGTTAAAGAAGCAATCAAAAACGCAAAAAAAGTAAAAGCCGATGCGGCAAAAGCTGTCAAAGACGCCAATAACGCCGTTAAAGACGCTCGCTTTCAAAAGAAGAATTTCATTCCAAACTACGAGCATCTTTTCGACATTGAGCAAGAGGAAGCAACCGGAGTCGGAATGACATTTATCCTAAAGCTTCTTAAATCTCATTGGCTTCGAATTATAATTTCCCTTATACTTTGGGTTATCAAGGCATGTCCTGTTTGGATTATTCCCATCGTAACCTCAAATGTTATTACGGCAGTTACGCAAAACAGCGCAAACACCGTTCGTGATATTGTCTTAAATGCAATTATCCTCGCAATCGTTCTGGCTCAAAATGTGCCCGTTCATGTGCTTTACGAAAAATATGTAAACAGAATGCTCCGTGGAATAGGTGCAGGGCTTAGATATACGCTTATCAAAAAGCTCCAGCATCTTTCGATTACATATCACAAAGAAATGGAGTCCGGGCGTATTCAATCAAAATTTATGCGTGATATTGAAGCAATTGAGGCTCTTACCAACAGATTTATCAAAAATCTCTTACCGAGTATAATAAGTGTCATTATTGCAATTTGCGTTTCTGCATATAACAGCGGTTGGGTAACTCTGTTCTTTTTAGCTGTAATCCCCGTAAATGTTGCTCTTGTATACGCTTTCCGCAAGAAAATGGGCAAAACCAATCGTGAATACCGCTCCGAAACCGAGGGCGTCTCGGCAAAGGTTGCAAATATGATCGAGATGATTCCCGTTACCAAGGCGCACGGTCTTGAAAACGAAGAGATTACCGCTTTGGAAATTCAAATCAAAGAACTGCGCAATAAAGGACTTAATGTGGATAACGCCAACGCATATTTCGGCTCTGTTTCCTGGGTGCTTAGCCAAACCCTCAGCGCAATCTGTCTTATTTTTTCGGCATATCTCGCTTTATGCGGCAAAATTGCCGTGGGAAACATCGTTCTGTTTACCACATACTTTACCATGATCAGCAACGATGTGCAAAGCCTTATAAATATTTATCCCGAAATCACCAGAGGAACCGAGTCTGTTCGTTCCGTGTCGGAAATTATGCTTTCTCGTGACATCGAAGACGATACAGGCAAGCTCCCTATCCGCTATGTCCACGGAACCGTACAGTTTGAAAATGTTTCTTATTGCTATCCAAATGCCGATAAATACACCATAAAGGACTTCTCCCTTTCAGTCGAACCGGGAGAATGTATCGCTTTTGTAGGCGCTTCCGGCTCCGGTAAATCAACCATTATGAATATGATAATCGGCTTTTTAAAAGCCAATGAAGGAACGCTTAAAATCGACGGAAAACCCATCGAAGCCATAAAGCTCAACGATTATCGTCATTTTATTTCCGTCGTTCCGCAAAACAGCCTGTTATTCACGGGAACAATTAGGGATAATATAACCTACGGACTGGGCAAATACTCAAAACAACGCCTCGAAGAGGTTGTTCAAATGGCAAACATAAACGAATTTATCGACCAGCTACCGAAAGGACTTGACACTATGATCGGCGAGCACGGTGGTAAGCTTTCCGGCGGTCAAAAGCAACGAATTTCCATAGCAAGAGCCCTTATGCGTGATCCCAAAATTCTTCTTTTGGACGAAGCGACCTCCGCTCTTGACAATATATCGGAATACCATGTCCAAAAAGCAATTTCAAGCCTCATAAAAGGAAGAACCACCTTTATTGTGGCGCATCGTCTTTCAACTATCCGTGACGCAGACCGAATTGTTGTTATGGAGGACGGAAAATGCGTTGAATGCGGCACCTTTGACGAACTTATGGCTAAAAAAGGCAAGTTCTACGAATTGAAATCACTTAACGATATAACAGGACAATAAACTAAACGGAGGCATTAACAATGAAATGTAAAACAAGGGAAAATAAAGTGGATTTAAGATTGGGGCTTGTGGCAGATGCTCACATTGCTCCCGATAACAGCCCCGACCGCTCCGTATTCGAAACAGACGGACGATATCTATGCGATGCATTCAAGGCTTTCAGCATTATCGGCAAAGACCGACTGGACGGGGTTTTAATGGTCGGAGATATTGTCTACCAAAACATAAAAGATCAGCTTTATCCCTCACTTTATGATTTAGTCAACCAACAAGCCGAGGCTCTCCCAAAGAATACCCCGCTTCTTTACATAGCAGGGAATCACGAATTTCCACAAGGCTGCTCAGATGCGGAATTTACCCAAAAGGCACTTAACTTATTTTGTGAAAAAACAGGTATGTCCCTTAATTTTTCTCAAGAAATAAACGGATACTCGTTCATTTGCGTCGGCTGCACCGATTATTACTGCTCCTATGTGAGCAACGAAACCGAAAATTGGGCAATCCAAGAGATAGATAAAGCGATTGCAAAAAACCCCAATCACCCGGTCTTCTTCCTTTCTCATATGCCCATTAACGGCACAAATTTCTTTGACTATATGCCGCACGAGGGTAAGGAAACCTTCTCAAAAGAATTTTTAAATAAGCTTAAATCAAGACCCCAGGTGATCGTTTTGTGTGCCCATCTTCATACAGCGGCAAAGCTTCCGCAAAATATCTATCAAGACGGTTTTACCTCCTACCATATTCCCATGTGCTCCGGAGGCTGTCTTGCCGAAGTCGGATGCAATTCATCAGGGAACTACCATAGCCACGAAGCGGCATTTTTAGAGGTTTCTTCTGGAATGGTCAAAATTTTCGGAATTGACCTTGTAACCGGAAAACTTACGGGCGAGCCGTTTGAAATCAACATTGAAGGCATCGTAAACAAAACCGACACCTTTAATTATTCTGCGGATAAATTTCAAAACACCAACGCCCCTTATTTCGAAAACGAAGATTTTATAGAATTCCCCTGTATCTCGGATACGAAAATTGTCATTTCGTTTCCAAGAGGAAAACTTTTGCCCACGGGAAAATTGAACGATAATTTCGTAAGAGCTCACAAAATTGTGATAACAGAAAAAGCAACGGGCAAAGAGGCCGTCAATCTCCTTTATCAATCGGATTTTTGGAATTACGACCCACCTCAAAAATTAACCAGGGTTATCGAAAACCTGCACTATGAAACCGAATACGAAATCAGCATTACTCCCA
>CAZTEA010000062.1:0-1431 GCA_964612315.1 uncultured Oscillospiraceae bacterium
AGATACAACAGGAAGTACAAGCAGCGAAATTAAAATCAATCTTCCTGATGATGTTGGAAAAGGAGATACTGTAAAAGTTATTCTTGACGGTGTATTGGATATTTCCGGAAATGCTGTTACAATTGAAGGTTCCGATATTTTCAACGCTCTTGGCGGAAAAATTGTTCAAAACAAAAAATTCATTGAAGACTTTTCTTCAAATGATTTAAGCGTGGTTAAATACACTCTTGGCAGAACAGATGGTTCTATAACAGCAACTCTCAGTTCTAACGGAAAGACAGATAGCGGTATTGCGATAAGCACTACCGCAACAAGAGGTATCAATATCCCTGTTCAAAGTTTTAATATCGATGCCGAAAGCTTTGAAAACGCACATAACAAAGCCATTGTATATGGTTATGATGTCTATATTCCGGCAGAAGCACAGGGAATGGCAGGTATGAGTGTTTTGGCTTTCACAGACAAAAAAGGTAATGGTATAAACCGTATCTCAAATACCCCGAGAATTTGCTCAAACAAAAATGCAGCTGTTGGACAACAGCTATGGTTTGAAGGTGTTGATTACATCGACGATGGAGCTTCGGATGATTCCGGTGCAAATATGAACGGCTCCGGAAACCGTACGAAAATCAAAATGTATAATACTGATTTAACCCAAGGCAAGTGGGTAAATTTGCAGTCAATGATTACATACGAAAAAATCGGTGATGAATACTATTATGTGACAAAATATTTCGTTGACGGAAAACCTATGCTTAAAAGCGATAAAACGCCTGCAGAATATAAGATTAAAGCAGAGCGTTCAAATGTAGCTTGTGCTGACAGAACTTATATACAACTCGGAATAGATACAAATACTGCCAATACAAATAAAGAATTTATCTATGATAATATATCAATCGAATTGGTAGATTTGACAGGTCTTTCGATAAGTGACTTTACTGTTAACGAAAACGGTATCGCATCATTTAAATACAAGAATCTTTCTAATTCCACCAAGGAATACAAATTGATTGTTGCAGGTTACACAACCGAAGGAGTATTAAACAAAACTGATATTACTTCCGGATTTTTCTATCCGCTTGAAAGCAAAACTGTCGAAGGTAAAATAACCGACATTGGCAATTGTGCAAGCTTCAGAGCGTATATCTGGCAGAGTATTAACTGCCCGATGCCGTTTACACCAAGTGTAAACTAATTAACTGTAACATTTTCCGTATGCGGTCTTAGTGACCGCATACGGAAAAATAATAACAAAAAGCTTAAGGAGAGAACTATTTCATTATGAACAGCAGTATTATTATTAAAAACGGAAAATCTTTTATCAAAATCGGAGACGAACTTTACACCCCCGCAATGTTTAGATCTTTTAGACCCACTCCCGCAAATATTTCTCTCTTTAAAAGGAACGGGATTAAGCTTTACCAAATG
>CAZTEA010000062.1:1441-6888 GCA_964612315.1 uncultured Oscillospiraceae bacterium
TGGATACACCGTATTCGCTTTTCGGTCCTGTTTGGATTGATAAGGGTGAATATGATTTCGCTGCATTTGACCGACAAATAGAAATGTTTAAGAAATTTGCACCTGATTCGTATTATATGATATTTCTTCAACTCGATACACCGTATAAATGGCTCAACCGCCATACCAATCACGAATCTTCATTTGAACATCTTGAGTGCGGTATGTTTGATGAAGAATGGCAAAGAGATGCTTCCGAGTATATTTCGGACTTTATCGATTATGCTGAGGAAAAATACGGCGATTGTATTTTCGGATATGCTTTTTGTGCGGGAACATCATGCGAATGGTTTGCTCGCCCTAACGAAAAAGCCGACTTGCCGCAGTTTTCAAAGCCTTTCGGTGAATATTGCCAAAAGAATGATATTGAATTTTCGGACTATTTAACCACATGGGATGATATATGGAAAAATACGGACAAACCTTTTTTTGAAAGAAAAAAGGCAGAAGGGCACTTGTCGGCTTTCGGAGCTGAGCATATACAGAATTTGGTTTTGAAATTTGCATCTGTATTCCAAAAGAAGCTAAATCATAAGAAAGTTTTGGGAACATTTTTTGGTTATCATTGTTTAAATTCAAGTGTGAATATGGCGTATCTTAATGATAAAGTTTATACATCTCCGGATATCGATATGATATTTTCTCCGGCAGAGTATGATGAATTCAGACAGATTGAGAATCAAAGCGGTTTTCAGCTTGCGGTGAACTCTCTTAACCTCAATAATAAACTTTATATTCATGAAATCGATCACAGAACGGAGCTTGCAAAATATCCGATGGAGCACGCTATTTCGGGATGTTCAAAACAATACAGAATGGTTGGCGGAATGCTTAACGACTGCTATGAAACGGAATATGAAGGCGTTATGGTTTTGAGACGAGAACTTGCGCTGGCAATGCAAAACGGAAGTGCTTTTTGGTGGTTTGACTTTTTTGGAAATTATTATGCATCTCCGGCTTACGAAGAATATTTAAGTCAATCGGTAAAAATTTTAGACAAAATATATCGTTCACCTGAAAAATGTGAAAGTATTGCACAGATTGCATTTATTGTGGATAATAACAATTTTAAATATATCCACGAGGGAAATAATCTTAAATGGAATTTGATAAGATATAATCATTTAAACATTGGAAAAGCGGGGCTTTTGCACGATATATATAATATTGAAGATATTGAAAAGATTGATTTTTCAAAATACAAGATGGTTATTTTTTCGGATTTATTTGAAATCTCAGAATCTAACAGAGCTTTTATAAATGAAAAACTTCAAGATAAGCTTAAAATTTGGCTTTTTGCACCGAATTATTTTAACTGTGATGGCAGCCAATCAATAGAATCTATGTCCGATGTAACGGGAATGACATTCGAAAAATTTTCAACCGATAAATCGGAAATGATAGAAACTTCTGTCGGCGAATTCGGTTTTACAAACTATATTTCAGAGCTTTTCGCCGTAACGGGAGATGTTGAAATTCTCGGAACATATAAACATTGCGGAAAAATTGCTATGGCAAAATCTGATAATAACATATATTGCGGAATGGGTAATATATCTCCGGAAGTTTGGAGAATGCTTGCAAAGATTGCAAATGTTCATTTATTCACAGACGGCAGAGGAGTAATTATAGCGAACTCTGAGTTTGTCGCTTATGAAAATGCTGAAACGACCGAGTGTGTTTTGAGTTTTGATAAAGATTATACATTTGAAGAGCTTTTTGATGGCGGAGAGTATAAGACTGAAAATAAAGTTTTGCGCTACGATACAGAAAAAGGCAGAACTAAGTTGTTTATGATAAAAAATTCGTAAAGGAAGTGAAAGTATGAAAGAAATCAAGAGGATTGCCTGCTATCTTATATCTTTGATTATGCTTTGTTCTATGGTTGTTTTTGCCGAACAAACGGAGGTTGAACCTGAAGAAAGTGTTGTTGCCTACATAAATTTCGGAAGTGTTGTTGAGTCTTATAATATGACTGCTTCAATGGCGGAAAAAGAGGATATAAAAGTTGGCATAGAACTCGGAAAAGAAGGTTGGATTTTAGATCCAACAAAAAATAAGGAAAATGCTTTTATTGATTTTAAAGTTGACGATTCTGTTGCTAAAAATATTTTGGACGGTTCGAGCTATCGTGTTGAAGTGGAGTTTTTTGACGAAAGCAACGGAAGTTTGGTTTTGTCATACGATGCTGCCGAATATATCAGTCCCATTGATTACGAAAGTGAAAATCCTGTTACAACAAAATACAGACCGAAAGAAATTGAATACATAGAGTGTTCAGACACGAATATGTGGAAAACCGACGGATGGTTTATGGAAAATCCGTATATGGGCGGAAGAATGGCAAACGGTGCCGATTTTAGGATAGGTATATACGGATATGTTATGGGTTATTCGTATACATCGGTTTTAATAAGTTCCGTTAAACTTATTAAAACCAACACAAAAAGTATTTCCGATATTACCCTTTCAACAAAGAAAACCGGCAATAATTTCTTTGATGAAGATAAGGAGAATATTGAATTTACCGCAACAATCGATAATCGGCATAATTTATACGAAGCCGAGCGATACGGTTCATATGATGCTGATATAATTTATACCGTTTATGACAGTCAAGGAAATATTTTTCAAACAGTTACGCATTCCGTTGTTGTAAACAATAACAGAGTTGCTACGGATAAAGTAAAATTTAATGTTGAAAAATATGATTTATATACTGTAAAAGCTGAGCTTGAGAATAAAGCAAAGGGCATATATTCTGTAGAAAAAAGTTGTTTTGCGTTTATCAAAGATGCGAGTGCGCATCCGAACCAAATGATGGGAACAAACTTTTCGGGTGCGGTGACCGATAATCCGAAAGGGGAAGACCTTGTTGAATTGGTACATAAAGCCGGTTTTGCTCATATAAGAGCACCATATCAATATTATTCGGAAGCAAGAAATTATGCCTATGATAAAATTGAAATTCCTGAATTTACTTGGTATAGACAAAGTGCGAACGATGTTATAAAAAAAGCCAGAGAATATGGTTTAACTACTATGTTTTTTGGTGGATTTTCCGGACAGAACGGCTTTAAAATAGAAGACACGGGAGAGTCAAATCCGATAACAGAAAAAGGGCGTAACAGATATCTCAATTATTTACGAGAGGTCATAAAAATGCACGGAAGTGCAATGATTGACTATGAAATCTGGAACGAATGGAACGGGCATGATTTCTATGCAACTTCCGAAGAAGCAAGCGGTAAGGACTATTCCGCTATGATGGAATATGTTTATAAAAACTTAAAGGAAGAATATCCTGATTTGATAATTTCCGGTCCGTGTCCGTCAAATGTAAAGAAAACAAGTGACGGTTACGGTTGGCTTGATATGGCTTTGGCGGGCGGCGCTGCTGAATTTTGCGATGTTTTGACGGTTCATACATATGAATGGACAGGAACACCGCTTAACGATTCGCTTAATATACAGATGGAAAATACAGTTGAATTGATGGAAAAATATAACTGTGAAGATTTACCTGTTTATATCACAGAGGTTGGTTGGATGTCAGGATGGAAGGGAACAACGGAAGAGGAACAAGGCTCTTACGATGTGCAATCTTTTATTATGCTTTATCAATATCCGCAGCTTGAAAGAATATATCAATTTTGCTTATACGACGGAATTTTTGAAAGAGCCAGAATGGATAAAACAAGCTATAAAAATTTTGGCTTAATAGAAGGCGGCGGTGACGCTGAATCAAATCCCGTTGATGACGGAGAAGTGCCATATTCCGCAAAGCCGGTATATCTTGCGATGAGTAATATGAATTCGCTTTTTTATGATGCAAAGTATAAAGATCAGATTAAGATAAGTGATAAAACGAGAGCATATATTTTTGATAAAACCGAAAATAATACTCAACTCGTTGCGCTTTTCTCCGATATGGAGAACGATAAGGTAACTCTTGATTTGGGAACAAACGAAATCATTTGCTACGATTTATACGGTAATAAAACTGTTAGAAAATCCACCAATAATAAATTTACTTTTACGGTTTCTGATATGGTTACTTATGTGGAAGGAAATTTGGGTCGTTGTGTTGTAAGTGAAAATAGTGCTGTGTCTACAAGTTCTTCAATTATAAACGCAGATTTTGGCGATAATTGTGAAGTAAAGGTGTTTAACAATACAGGAAAGACATTGGAAGCCGAAATAACTTTACTTGATGATTCCAATATAATCTGTCCTGAAAAGCTAACAATTCCGAACGGCGGAGCAACTTTAGGTTTTAAAATTGGTTCAACTGCGGTAAAGAATAATGAACCGATACATATAACAGTTAAAGATGATGAGACCATTTATTATGAGGGAGATATACTGGTTTCGCTTGTTTCGGGAGTTGAGTTAAGCTGTTCGACAAATGTTACGGATGGAAAATATTATATCGATGTAGCTATTACCAATAATACATCTCAAGCACAAAGCGGTACACTTTCGGTATTGAAACCCAAACAGCTTGCAGATATAACAGGTGAAAAGCAAATAACAGTTGCGGCAAATTCTGTGCAGAATATACCTATTGAAGTTCCTGCCGCTATGGCTGAAGCCGATGTTGAGGCGCAAATAAGATTTGTCAATGACGACCCGGAAAAACTTCCGATTTATATTGATGAAACTTTCAGCTTCGGATACGCTCAATATGCTTACGACAAGCCGACTATTGACGGAAATCTTTCTGATTGGTCCAAAGTACGAATTCATCTTACCGATGAAAATAATTTCGAGGTTGTCGGTGAAGGTGTATTCAGCTATTTCGGATTAAGCGATTTAAGTGCGGAAGCGGCTCTTATGTGGGATGAAGAATATCTTTACATTGGTATGGAAGTTACAGATGATGTATTATATGCCGAAAAAGCAACACCGTCAACTGCTTGGATGGTTGACTCTGTGCAGATGGGATTTGTTCTTTATCCGGATAGAGTTTCTGACCGAGAGTTTGAAGAATTGACAATGTCTTATCTTGACGGTCAACCTGTTGTTTACAGAAATGTTCATACTTTCGGTGACAATCGAAATACTTTTGAAAATCACGAACTGGCGATTAAGCGAGAAGGCAATATAACTTGTTACGAGATTAAAATTCCGTGGGTTGAGCTTATCCCCAATTTTGGCGGCATACAAGAAGGTATGTATATAAATGTCGGAATGGGTATTAACGATAACGACGGAAAAGGACGAAAAGGTTATATGATGTACGGCAATGGCGGAAGCGGTATCTGTGAGGGCAAGAACAACCAGAAGTTTAAGAAAATTTATATAGCAAAGTAAGACACGAAAGGGTGGAAATGTCATGAAAAAAATACTCAGTTTATTTACTGTTTTTGCTGTTTTGTTTACTGTTATTGGTGTATTTCCGACAG
>CAZTEA010000063.1:0-6834 GCA_964612315.1 uncultured Oscillospiraceae bacterium
ATACAGGGGTATAGCTCAGTTGGTAGAGCAGCGGTCTCCAAAACCGCGTGCCGTGGGTTCAAATCCTACTGCCCCTGCCAAAACGGAACAAGCAAAGCTTGTTCCGTTTTTTATTTACCATAACAGATATGCGTCTCCAAAGGTATCCGCCTTTTGGAGGCGCATATCAAAAAAGATGTCCTTTTTATGAAAGTCAAAGTAATTTGTTATCATTTATCATTTGTCCGAAATACAGCATCATAGCTTTTTCCGCATCTGTGCTGTTTTTGATAAATTTAATGTCCGAGATATTAAACAAAATACAACCGCAATGCCCTTTAAAAGTCGGAAATCAAATTACCTTTAAATTGGTATCAATTTCCGGGCTGTAGTCTATAATTTCAAGAGTTTCTCCGTAAATTGTGGCACGCTCATAAGCTCTCAGCCATTTTGAGTCCATATTTGGAAACACACTTTTAAAGGAATGTCCTATAAGCTTATCAAGAGATACCTTTTCCAAATCAGCAAGCGCACGATTGCCGTACCTGAAAATCCAGTCCACCGCCTGCGTATTATCGTTAAATATCAGTTCTATATCGGTAAAGGCAAACGGCATATTTTCGAAACTGCGGTAATACTCTTTATATCCATCATCCCCAACCGGAATTCCGTCTTGGCTAAAGCTGTCGATAATGCTCTTTTGAATTTGATGCAGTCGATTTATAATTTCTTTCTTTTTCCTCTGTGTATACACCAAAAATTCGCCGTTATTGAGATATATTTTATCCGTAATTTCGTGGATTGCCATGGCAGAAACCAAAGCCCCTCGGTGAATTTTTATAAAATTTTCGCCCAAATTTTCTTCAATATCCGCAAATTTCATTCGTGTTTTATGTATTGCGCCACCGTTTGTATGTATCTCGGCACTTGACCCGTTCATATTAACATAAATTATTGAGGATATATTCAAAACTACTTTTCTCTTGTTCGAAAAAAATGTTATATACTCACCATATCCCGTTTCCTGCATTTTAACCGCCTCCGTACCCCCATATTGTAACACAATTTGCCGCAATTTTCAAGAATATATACAGGATTTTGTCGGTTTAAACCGAAAATTTGTTGCATAATTTTCTCCTCTGTGTTATAATATCAGTTATATGGAAAATTTTATTATTTTGTTATGGAGGAACAGTTATGTCAAATGAAAACAGAAGCAGTTTCACGGGGAAAATCGGCTTCGTTCTTGCCGCTGCCGGTTCTGCCGTGGGGCTTGGAAATATTTGGAGATTTCCTTATCTTGCCGCAAAGTACGGCGGAGGAATTTTTCTTCTTGTATACTTGATTTTATCCGTCACCTTCGGTTTTGCGCTTATGAGCGCCGAAATCGCAATCGGCAGAAAAACAGGGCTTAGTGCCATCGGAGCATTTAAAGCGCTTAATAAAAAATACGCATTTATCGGATATCTCGCATCCATTGTGCCCATAATCATTTTGCCCTATTACTCTGTTATCGGCGGTTGGGTTGCAAAATATTTCACCGTGTTTATTTCGGGAAGCGGAGCTTTGGCCGCCAACGATTCTTTCTTCAGCGGGTTTATAACTTCGCCCAACGCACCTATCGGTTGGTTCCTTTTATACTTGGGAGTGACCGCTTTGGTTGTTTTGTTCGGAGTTGAAAAGGGCATTGAAAAGGTAAGCAAAATAATGATGCCGATTTTGGTGGTTTTATCCATATTTATTGCCATTTATTCAATGTGTATGGAGGGCGCTATGGACGGTGTTCTTTATTACATAACGCCAAACTTTAAGAATTTCTCTCCCACCACCGTACTTGCGGCAATGGGTCAGCTCTTCTATTCCATGTCTTTGGCTATGGGTATTATGATAACCTACGGGTCTTATATGAAAAAGGATGTAAATCTTGAATCCTCGGTTACGCAAATCGAATTTTTCGACACGGGCATTGCCTTTTTGGCAGGTCTTATGATTGTTCCTGCCGCTTTTGTTTTCAGCGGTGGCAGCGCCGAAGGAATGGCAAAGGGACCCACTCTTATGTTCGAAGTTTTGCCTAAAATTTTCAAAGATATGATGGGCGGTCAAATAATCGGAACCTTGTTCTTCCTTTTGGTTTTGTTTGCAGCTTTGACATCTTCCATATCGCTAATGGAAACGGTTGTTTCGATTTTCTGCGACAAATTCAAATGGCGCAGAATTCCGGCTTGTCTGACGGTTTTTGCCATTTCCGTTATTATCGGACTCCCGTCCGCATTGGGTTACGGTGCTTTAAGCGGCATTCAAATTATCGGTATGTCGTTCCTGGATTTCTTCGACTTTATAAGCAACAGCGTTATTATGCCGATTGTGGCACTTTTAACCTGTATCTTTGTGGGATATATCATTAAACCTCAAGCCTTGATTGACGAAGTTGAGCTTTTAACAAAATTCAAGAAAAAGAAGCTGTTCTCCGTAATCATAAAATACATTGCTCCGATTTGTATCGTCTTAATTCTTATTTCGTCGATATTGGACGCTTTGGGTATCGTTAAGATATAAAGTAAAGGACAAAGCCCTAAGGGTTTTGTCCTTTTTATTTTACCAAATCCGCAATAAACAACTGAAGAGCAATCTCTTTATCCATAAGTCCCGTTTTAATTTTTACATCGTATTCCAAAGATTTTTTAAGCATTCTGCGCAGATACTTTTCACCGAAGCGTTTGCTCTGGGAAACGGTTTTGTTGATAAGCCATTCCTGAGGCAAACATTCCAGATATTTTCCCATTTCCACGGCAGGAACGCCCTCCGACGACATGATTTTTGCCGCAAGTAAATCCGAAAGTTTTGATGATATGGCACTTATAATAACAATGGGTTCGGTTTTATGCTCCAAAAGTTCTTTATATCCCTCCATCGCCTTTTGAGGACGATTGTTTATGATATGGTCAATAATATCGTAAATTGCCACATCCAAGGATTTAAGCACCATATTTGCCACATCCTCCGCCGTTACCTTTTGACGCTCGCCCATATAATCGATAAGCTTTTTAAATTCATTATCGATATTTTGCAAGCTTCCGCCGCAGCGTTTCACAATTTCCGTAAGCTCTTTTGGATATATAATTTTTTCGCACTTTTCAAAGCGCTTTTCAAGCCACCGCTCAATCTGAGCCTGCGGCATATAGTCAAAACGGACTATTCCGCCGTTTTTTTCAACAAATCTTACTGAATTTTCCTTCTTTTTATCAAAATTGCTTTCGATTATAATCAAGCAAAGATATTCGGGAATATCGGAGCAAAGGTCAAAAATCTCTTTATATTCACGGGATTTCGAATTATTTAGAAAACCTGTATTCTTTAAAACCACCAATTTTCTCTCTGCTATTACGGGATAGGACACACAGCTTTCGATAACATTCTCCGCCAAATTATCTTTGCCGTTATACATTGCAAAATTAAAATCTTCAAAAGAAGCTTCAACCAATTTTTTCTTAATCGAGCGCACCTTGCTTTCAATCAAGAACTGCTCATCACCGTATAAAAAATAAACATTTTTGAGATTGCCCGAAGAAATATCCTTATCAAATTCCTTTATCTCCAATTCCACACCCCCTATATCTTTAAAAAAAGCTGACTTTAAAAGCCAGCTTTTTCATATTAGTAAAAAATTCTTCTGCATTGCTTTGCCCGTCTGCCGTATGTTCCGGAAACAACGCTTTCATATTTAACAACATCGCCGGTCTGCGGTGAATGAATCATCATACCGTTGCCTGCGTAAATGCCTACATGGCTTATGTAACCGGAAGAATTATAAAATCCGATAATATCGCCCGGCTGAAGCTGAGACGGGTCAACCCAAATTCCGTTTGACATTTGGTCTGCCGCAACTCGGTTAAGAGTTACGCCCGCCTGAGCGTATACATACTTAACAAATCCGCTGCAGTCAAATCCCGTTGACGGAGAATTGCCGCCATAGAGATAAGGAATACCCAAATACTGTGCCGCAATGCTTACAACAGCTTGTCCTCTTGCGGAACCGGTCTCTGCACGGGAAGGTAAATCCCCCTCTTGAACCGTTAAGTAATCCGCCGAAACATAACCGCTGACACCGTTATATGTAGTAACATATGCCCAACCCGGCTGTATCCAATGGACCGTAACATTTGTTCCGTAAGGAAGCTGGGTTGCAATGGATGCCGCTGTGGAATTGCTTGTTCTTACATTTAAAAGCGAAGCTGTAACCGTGCCGTAATATCCGGCAGATACAACACTTGCACTCATACAAATAATCAATACTGATATTACAAATATACTAAATAACTTTTTTTTCATTTGAACCTCCGTAAATTACACCGTTACTTTTGTAACTTCAACTCCTTTTTCAAAAAATCTTATCAAACCTCATACATTATACACCTTTTTTGCATATTTGTCAAATTTTTTTGAAAACCGTAGCGGTTTTATATAAAAAATGTCTTAGAGCCGCAAGGCTTTCCGAAAACTAAAAAAATTTTTAAATCCCTGTTTTTTTATCTCGTTTATTCATTAATCCTGTTGACATATGTCCGATTATGATTTATAATGTAATGAGTTCAAATAAAAGGGAGGAACATAAATGTTTTGTAACAATTGTGGGGCAGAATGTAGCCCTCAATCAACTTTTTGCACAAATTGCGGAGCGGCTTTAGCTGCGGCTGCGCCTCAGCCTACACCTCAGACTTATACACCGCCGACAGCGCCTTATGCTACCGGAGCTTATCCTTACAACGCACCGGTAAGCGTACCCGGAAAAGGCTTCGGAATTGCCGGTATGGTTCTCGGAATTATATCTTTGGTATTTTTCTGTCTTTGGTATATTGCGCTTCCTTGTGCCGTTGTCGGTATTATCCTTAGCGCAGTCGGTCTTAACAAAGCCAAAGCGGCAGGCGCAAAAAATTCAATGGCTGTTGCAGGCATAGTTTGTTCTGCGATTGCTATCGGAATTGCAATAATCTTCTTGATTATTGTTATGGTAACTGCAAGCTCTCTCAACGCTATGATGTACGATATGTTCAGCATTTATTAAGCCATTACTTTTGATGGCTCGCACGGCTTTATATAAACCCCGCCGCACTTTCGTTATCGCTTTGAATTGCGGATTTGTTTTGGCTTTGGCGTTTGTTAAAAAAATTGCAAAATGGATGCTCGGGAATTTTTCTCGGTGTTTTTTTGCAAAATACGGCATTTTATGTCCCAGCTGCGGCGGAACAAGATGCGTTTACGAATTTGCTTCTCTGAATTTTAAAAGAGCCTTCGGCTATAACCCGTTGATTTTTCTTTTTGGGGTTTATCTGATTTTACTGCTTGCTCTTTTGAATTTGGGATACATATTCAACCTCGATACCGCAAAATCAATTTTCAAAAAATTAACCAAACCTTATGTATTTGTTATTTTTGCAATCGGTTTTGCCGTATTCGGAATTGCAAGGAACTTTATATAAATGGGTGGGCGCCAAGCCCCCCATTTTATTTTCTAAAGGTGATATTATTGAGAAAAAAAGCTCTTAAAATTTACGGATATATTATTTCAATCGGTGTATGCTATTGGATATTCACCGCCGTAACCGGGATTTTAATTCCCTGTTTTTACCTGAAAACCACAGGCTTCTTATGCCCCGGCTGCGGAATAACAAGAATGTTTTTAGGCATGATAAAGCTTGATTTTTCCGCCGCTTTTCGTTATAACCCGCCATGCTTTGTTTTATTTTTCATTTGGAACATTATCGGACTTTTGTGCATATGGGGGAAATACAAATTTATATGCAATCCCAAATTTCTTTACACAGCTTTGGGACTTACCATGCTTCTCTTGCTTATATACGGCATAGTCCGAAATATATATTGACAAATTTTGTATTTTATCGTATAATTATGTCATACTTTTAAAAGGGAGGAAGTAAATATGTATTGTCCTAATTGTAATGCACAAAACCCTGATTATGCCAACAATTGCACCAGTTGCGGCGCACCGCTTAAATCCGGTGTTACAGCTTCTGCCGACGCTCCGGGAAAAGGTTTGGCAATCGCATCTTTGGTATGCGGTATTGTTTCATTCTTCTGCTTTGGCATCGTACTCGGTATCTTAGCCGTAGTTTTCGGTGGTATTGCCAAGAGCAAAGGCTACCGTGGCGGTATGGCAACGGCGGGTATCGTTTTGGGCATTATCGGTCTTGCAGTATATGTGATTTGCTTAATTGCATGGGGTTCACTTATACCGTTTAGTATGCTTTAAATCTGTATAACAAAAACAGCGGTAAAACAAAAGTTTTACCGCTGTTCATATTGTCTAAAAAGTTGTTCTACCGCAAGCAGAAATCTAAAAGAAATATTTATTTATATTTTATGTTACCGAAACATGAAATAAGTTACAAACAAAATGGCGGGCAAAACATCGAGCTTTGCCCGCCATTACTCGCTTTTTCCGAAAACAAACTCTACCGTACCCTCGTACGCCGACGAATTTGTTTTCGGAAAATATAACTTCCTTTTTAGCTCTATGACAGCGTATCGATAGTTTATCAACACGCCAAACCGCGGTAAAACAAAAGTTTTACCGCGGTTTCTTATTTATCCGATAGGTTCAAAGTCCTCCGCTCCGTGCTTACATAAGGGGCAGACAAAATCGGGCGGAAGCTCCTCGCCCTCGTAAACATATCCGCAAATTTTGCAGACATACCCTTTTTTCTTCGGTTTTTTCGCTTTCGGTTTAATGTGTTCAAAATAATAATCGTAGGTTACCGATTTCTCATCGCTTAAAATTTTCGCTTCAGTTATATCGGCAATAAACATTGTATGCGTTCCGAAGTCAATTGTATGTGA
>CAZTEA010000064.1:0-6774 GCA_964612315.1 uncultured Oscillospiraceae bacterium
TGCCGTTACGGTTCAAGAGGTTGTTGAAAATACCCTTTCCCGACTTACAGGCGAGGAGATAAATGTGTGCGGCTGCAGCAGAACGGATGCCGGGGTTCATGCCCTGTCTTATGTGCTGAATTTTCGAAGCAACACGGTTATTCCGCCGCAGAACATAGTTCTTGCATTTAATAATATTTCGAATTGCAGCGATGTTATCGCTTTGGACTGCAAAAAGGTAAGTGATGATTTTTCGGCAAGATTTTCAACTGTGGAAAAAACATATGTGTATAAAATCTGGAACAGTAAAATCCGAAATCCTTTCACAAACAAGTACAGCTTTTTCGTTCCGTTTCGACTGAATATAAGTGCTATGAAAAAAGCAGCAAAATATTTTGAAGGAACTCACGATTTTGCGGGATTTATGGCACAGGGCGGTTCGCAAAAGACCACGGTAAGAACGGTAAAGCGCTGTGAAATTTTTGAAAAATATGAGTGGGATGAGCAAATCGCAATGGAAATTACGGCTGATGCTTATCTTTACAATATGGTGCGAATTATTGCAGGAACCGTAATAGAATGCGGAACGGGAAAGATTGATGCGGAAAAAATTCCGGAGATAATAGGTATGTGCGACAGAACTTGGGGCGGAGCGACAGCACCGCCGGAGGGATTGTTTTTGAAAGAAGTTAAGTATGGCGGGAGGTGATGCTTTTTGGAACGCAGAAAGAAAAAACGAAAAATTTTTGCCGAAGTCAATAAAAGGCGGCTGGTGATTTCATTGACCGTCGTAATAATATTGGGTATTTTAATATATAACATACCGGTGATTTATGAGTTTTTTGTTTATTCGGATTTCCAAAAAGTTGAAGGCCTGTTCGGAAACGAATATCAGATGGAGAGATGCGGCGATGATATGCTTGCTTATAACAATAAGGAAATGGTGCTTATAAACACCAAGGGCGACGCAAAGTGGAGCGTGGCAGTTTCAACAACTTTCCCGAAAGTTTATGTTGAAGACGATTATATTCTTCTGGCTGATTTAAAGGGAAAGAAGGCGTATCTTTACGATGAAGATACGCTCCTTGCGGAAATTGAGCAGAAAGACGGTATATATGCGGCGGCTCTCGATAATGATGGAAATGTTGCAATTGTTTCACGAAAGCAAGGGTATAAGGGCTTGGTGACCGTGTATAATGATGACGGTGAAGCCAAGTACAGCTTTAAAAGCGGCGGCGGTTACATAGGTGCGGTGGATATTCGGAAAGATTGCTTTGTTGTGTCGCAGATTGATGTTAGTGAAAAGGGCGTTAACTCCAAGATTATTTTAATGGATTGGGAGGATAACGAAGAGAAATTTTCATTGATTCGAAAAGACAGTATGGTATTTGATGTAAGATTTCAGTCAAACGGCGATATCATTGCGGTATCCGACAAGGATTTTATAGGCTGCGATGATGGCGGCGATGTGGACTTTACGGTTTCTTTTAACGGACGACAATTGGAAAAATATAATATACAAAGTGACGATAATATGGTATTTTGCTTCAGCGGAGACCGTAACGATACTGTAATCGAAAGCTATTCAAAAAGCGGAAAGCTTAGGGGAAAGCGAAATGAAAACGGGGATATATCCAACATAGATACCTGCGGAGAGTCCATAATAAGCAACTCAATGAGAGAGCTTACGGTAATGGATCCTGACGGGGATAAGGAAGACCCTGTGGTATCGGGACATGATGTTAGAAAAATAAAGCTGTTTTCAAACAGGCGTTTTGTTTTTGTTACGGGGAACAGCGAAGCAACAATAGTTAAAGTTAAGCGTTAAATAAGGAGTAGATGGTTTATGTTTGACAGTATAGTTTTTGTTTGTATTTTAATATTTATGTATCTGGGATACAAAAAAGGCTTTAGAAGAGAGTTTTCATCGTTGCTGGTTTTAATGGCTTCGGTAATTGTCGGCATTATTTTCCATTCGGTTTTGGGAATGCTGCTGAATTTGACATCTCTTCCCGATGTTATCGGAGGTATGGCAACAGAGAACTTCCTGTTAAAGCTTTCCGAACCGAATGCAAATAACGGAACGGTTAACCAGATTTTTGCGGCAATGACCCATTCTGCCGACAAGCGCCGTGCAATCGGAGAAATAAGCGTTACTTTTATTTCATTTCTCGTCATATTTTTTGCGGCATATATTGTGTTGGGAAAAATGCAGAGAAAAATAAAATTTTTGCAGAAAATACAGGTTGCCCGTCAAATCAGACAGCCTCTCGGTGGCGTGGTAGGTATTTTCAAAGGATTTATAGTGGTATATATTTTCGTCAGCTTGTTGGTGGTTGCGGAACCATTTATTGGCGTAAAGTTTGTTCAGCGAGGCGTTGAAAAGAGCGAGATAACCAGATTTATATACGAGGATAACTATGTGGCGAATGTGGTGGGCAGAAAGGATTATCTGTCCAGCTCGCAGAAATAATTTCGGAGGTTTGGATTTGGAGAAAAATGAAATTTCTAAGCTTAAAATAGCAGAGCTTCGCAGTTTGGCTGCTGAAAAAGGTATTGAAAATGCCGCTAAAATGAAGAAAAACGAGCTTATTGAGGCTCTTACTTGCGTAAAGGAAGAACAAAATTCAAAGGGAGAGGTTGAGTACAGTGACCCCGTCAGAAAGACCAATCTTAAAAGCGGAGTTTTGGAGGTTTTAGCCGACGGTTACGGATTTTTAAGATCCGAAAATTATGAATCGGGAGAGGATGATGTCTTTGTTCCTCAAAATCAAATTCGCCGGTTTAACCTTAAAACAGGAGACTTTATCGTAGGCAACACAAGACTTCAGCCCGATGCCGGCAGACATGAGGCGCTTTTGTATGTTCAGACGGTTAACGGTGACAAGGTTGATGTTTCGATACACAGAAAGTCCTTTGATGATTTAACGCCGGTATATCCGACAGAAAGACTGAAAATGGAAACGGCAAAAGAGGACAGCGCCATGCGCCTTATTGACCTTGTTGCGCCTATCGGCAAGGGACAGAGAGGGATAATTGTTGCACCGCCCAAGGCGGGAAAAACAACACTTCTTAAAAATATTGCAAACAGCATAACGGAAAATCATCCGGAAGCCGAGCTTATCGTTTTGCTTATCGATGAGCGACCGGAGGAAGTTACCGATATGCAAAGAAGCATTAAAGGCGATGTGGTGTTTTCAACCTTTGATGAAGAACCGAACCATCATACCAAAATGGCTGAAATTGTGCTGGAAAGAGCGAAAAGATTGGTGGAGCACGGTAAAGATGTTGTTATTTTGCTGGACAGCATAACACGACTTGCAAGAGCTTACAATTTAACAATAACCGCAACGGGCAGAACTTTGTCGGGTGGTCTTGACCCGGGCGCACTTTTTAAGCCGAAGCGCTTTTTCGGAGCGGCGAGAAATATCGAAAACGGCGGAAGCCTTACAATTTTGGCAACGGCACTTACGGAAACGGGAAGCCGAATGGACGATGTTATTTACGAGGAATTTAAAGGAACGGGAAATATGGAGGTTCATCTTGACAGAAAGATGCAGGAGCGACGGATTTTCCCGGCAATCGATATATATAAATCGGGTACAAGAAAAGAAGAACTTTTGATGACCAAGACAGAGCTTGAAGCTGTATGGGGCATACGAAAGGCATTCGGAAACAAAAATGCTCTTGATGTAACCGAAAATATCATAAATCATCTTATAAGAACCAAAAATAATGAAGAATTTACGGAAAATATAGAAAAAGTGTTACTGTAGTTAATAAAACTTCGGTAAATAAGTTAAAAAATAACGAAAACCTCTTGATAATTTTTCCAATATGGAGTAAAATAAAGGGGAGTGTAATATTAAAATTTTATATAAACGGAGGATTCAGTAATGAATAAGAAAACAGTAGACGATATTATCGTAAAGGGTAAAAGAGTTTTGGTTCGCTGTGACTTTAATGTTCCGATTAAAGACGGTAAAATCACAGACGAAACAAGAATTATCGGTGCTCTTCCCACAATTAAAAAGCTTATAAATGACGGGGCAAAGGTTATTCTTTGTTCACATATGGGAAAACCGAAGGGTGAACCCAAGCCTGAGCTTTCACTTGCTCCCGTTGCAAAGAGCCTCAGCACTCATCTCGGCTTGGATGTTGTTTTTGCCGCTGACGACAATGTTGTGGGCGAAAACGCAAAAGCTGCCGTTGCAGCAATGAACGACGGAGATGTTGTTCTTTTGGAAAACACAAGATACAGAGCTGAAGAAACAAAGAATGTTGACACATTTTCCGAAGAGCTCGCATCACTTGCAGATATTTTCGTAAATGATGCTTTTGGAACAGCGCACAGAGCACATTGCTCCAATGTGGGCGTTACAAAATATATCGATACTGCTGTTGGCGGTTATCTTATCAATAAGGAAATTGAATATTTGGGCAATGCGGTTAATAATCCGGTAAGACCTCTTGTTGCGGTTCTCGGCGGCTCAAAGGTATCCTCCAAAATTTCGGTTATCAATAATCTTTTGGAAAAGGTTGACACACTTATTATCGGCGGCGGTATGGCTTACACCTTTATGAAGGCTCTCGGCGAAGAAGTGGGCGATTCTCTCTTGGAAGCCGATTATTTGGACTATGCCAAGGAAATGATGGCGAAGGCTGAAGAAAAGGGCGTTAAGCTTTTAATTCCCGTTGATACGGTTGTTGCAAAGGCATTTGATAACGATGCGGAAAGTAAAACTGTCGGAAGAGGCGGCATTGAAGCCGGCTGGCAGGGTCTTGATATCGGTGAAAAGACTATCGAGCTTTACAAAGATGCTTTAAAGGATGCTAAAACTGTTGTTTGGAACGGACCTATGGGTGTGTTTGAAATGCCGAATTTTGCAAAGGGTACAAACGCAATTGCTCTTATGCTTGCAGACCTTGATGCAACAACAATCATCGGCGGCGGTGACAGCGTTGCGGCTGTTAATCAGGCGGGTCTCGGTGATAAGATGAGCCATATTTCCACAGGCGGCGGCGCATCTCTTGAATTTTTGGAAGGCAAAGACCTTCCCGGTATTGTTGCACTTAACGATAAATAAGAATTGGACAAAACAGGGTGTTTTACCGTAACCTTCCTTTTAGTGCCTATAAAATTGCGGTATTCAAAAGGGATTATAGCAGGAATTTGAAAGGATTGATATACATGAGAAAGAAAATTATAGCAGGAAACTGGAAAATGAACAAAACTCCTTCCGAGGCGGTAGTTCTCGCTAAGGAAATTGCGGAAGTAACAAAGGGCGCAGCTTGCGATGTTGTTGTTTGCCCCACAGCGGTTTGCTTAGACGGCGTTATTAAAGCAATCGGTGATGCGAATGTCGGCGTTGGCGCACAGAATGTTCACTTTGAAGAAAAGGGTGCATTCACGGGCGAGCTTGCAGGCAATATGCTTACCGAAATCGGAGTTAAATATGTTATCATCGGTCATTCCGAAAGAAGACAGTATTTCGGAGAAACTGACGAAACCGTTAATAAGAGAACTGTTGCGGCAATAAAGGCAGGGCTTACACCTATCGTTTGCGTTGGTGAAACATTGACGGAGAGAGAGCAGGGCATTATGGAGGAAACTGTTCGTCGCCAGACAAAGATTGCTTATCTCGGTATTGACGGCAAGGATGCCGCAAATACTGTTATTGCTTACGAACCTGTTTGGGCTATCGGAACAGGCAAAACAGCTACCGCAGAGCAGGCTCAAGAAGTTTGCGCAATTATCCGTAACACAATCGAAGGTCTTTACGGAAACGATGTTGCGGCAAAAATTCGTATCCAGTACGGTGGAAGTATGAATGATGCAAATGCGGCTGAGCTTTTGTCAAAGCCGGATATTGATGGTGGTCTTATCGGAGGCGCTAGCCTTGTTGCTGAAAAATTTGCGGCAATCGTAAATGCGGCAAACTAAGAAAGATTATAAGGAGGCGGACTTAGGTTCGCCTCACTTTACGGAAAGGACAAAATTATAATGAGTAAAAAACCTTATGCTTTGATTATAATGGACGGATTTGGCGTAAATGAAAGAACAGAGGGAAACGCTATTGCGGCGGCTAAAACTCCGAATATTGACAAATATATGGCAAGCTGTCCTCATACAATTGTTCATGCGTCAGGAATGGATGTAGGCCTTCCGGAGGGGCAAATGGGCAACTCCGAGGTTGGTCACACGAATATAGGCGCGGGAAGAATTGTATATCAGGAGCTTACGAGAATTACAAAGGCTATAAGCGACGGGGACTTTTTTGAAAATGAAGCTCTTCTCGGCGCTATTGAAAACTGCAAAAAGAATAATTCTGCTCTTCATTTAATGGGACTTTTATCAGACGGCGGTGTTCACAGCCATAATTCCCATTTATACGGCCTTTTGGATTTGGCGAAGAAAAACGGCATTGAAAATGTATATATCCATTGCTTCTTGGACGGTAGAGATGTTCCGCCGTCTTCCGGTGCGGATTATGTGTCCGAACTTGTTGAAAAGCTTCGTGAGAAAGAAATCGGTAAAATTGCTACGGTTATGGGCAGATACTATGCAATGGACAGAGATAATCGCTGGGAAAGAGTGGAAAAGGCTTATGCGGCAATGGTTAAAGGCGAGGGCGCTTACGATACTTCTGCTGTTTCTGCGGTTAAGAAATCTTATAACGATGAGGTTACGGATGAATTTGTTGTGCCGACTGTTATAACAGATGAAAACGGTAATCCAAACGGTAAAATTTCCGAAAATGACAGCGTGATTTTCTTTAATTTCAGACCTGACCG
>CAZTEA010000065.1:0-6765 GCA_964612315.1 uncultured Oscillospiraceae bacterium
TTTTCATACTTATAAAGGAGTTTTCCGTTTGCATACATTTCATAAGGTTCCATCAAAGCAATCCATGCAATAACCTTATTATTATTGTCTAAAATCTCGATTTTCTGTGCTCTTGTATCCATTTTGTTTATTCTCGCCATAAAATCCGAGAAACGAACCAAAGCGGTAACAGACCATTTCTCAAGGCTTTCATCGCCTGTTCCTAAATTTCTGTCAACAAAGCTTTGACTCCCGGACGGACCCCATGAAGTTATATAGAAATCACTTATTTTATCTCTGTCGTAAGTCCAATAATTCGTTTCAATGGTTGAGCCGCTTGAATCTGTGTTGCCTTGATTAAGATATACGCTCCAGCCATAGGTGTTATTCTTCACCGTTTCGCTGAAAATCGGACCTTCCAAAAGATTTACGGTGTTTTTGTTTTCGCTGTTTACGATATCACATCTCATTTCCCTGCCGAGATTATAAAAAACATTTCCCTTTCTTCTTCCGACTTTGGCATACGAGAGTGTGTTATTGTAAGGCGCAATTCTTATTTCAACAGCATACTCACGGTCTT
The DNA here is from genome assembly GCA_964612315.1 of uncultured Oscillospiraceae bacterium. GTDB lineage: Bacteria > Bacillota > Clostridia > Monoglobales > Monoglobaceae > SIG454. The sequence continues at coordinate 560 of CAZTEA010000065.1, forward strand.
TTTCCAAATTTATAACTCCGGCGCAAAGCCCCGTGCCTTCTATTATTTTGTGACCGTTCACCCACACCTGAGCAATTCCGTCAGTTTCTGTAATAAAGTTGTATTTTCCGGAAACATCAGCGGATATATATCCGCTGAATTTAAAGGAACGGTTTCCTTCAAAGCCTTTAATCATATCTGAAATACTGATATTATTCATTATTCTCTCTCTGACTTTTTCGGCGCTATCAAAGGCTCTATCGTTATAAACCTCGCACAAAACACCGTTTGTCGTGCCGTTTTTAAAGTTTACGCTTTGAGATTGCTCACGAATTGATTCCAATCCCGAAACCTTCCATATGTGAACTCCGCCGCCTGAGGCTTCGCTGTTATTGAATATATACGCCACATCGCTGTTGTACGGAGACTGAGTTACAGCCGCATCAAGAGCGTTTGACGCAACAATAAACGGAAGATTTGAGCTGTCATGACCGTTGGCATATTCGTTAAACACAATTCCGTATTCACCGATAAAAAGTCCGTTGTCGTAATAATGCAAAAACTTATTGGTTTGTGATTGGCGATAAAATTCACCTCTGTAGGAAATAATTATATTTTTCCCCAAGGTTTGTGCGCCGTTGATGGAATACTCAACTCCGTTACCGATATCAATAGCACCGTCTTTCGGAAACGGGCCGTTATACTTGTTGTAAGTTTCGGGCATTACCGTCCATTTCCAATTTATTGCGGTATCGTTGGAAAGTTGTATTCCGCCAAGGTGCATTCTTTTCCCTTCGACTTCGCTACTGTTTCTGTTTCCGCCGACTGCAGCAATCAAAATATTGCTGTCGGTTACGGGTGCATCGATTTTCCCTCCTAGGGGAGCTCGCTCATCGAGAGATGAAATTGATGAAATAACCATTTTTCCTTCAAAAATCGGAATGTTGTTTTCATCAAAGCCCGAAAGCTTCTCTAAATACCATTTTTCAACAGAAGAGTCCGTCGTTCGGCTTAAAAGGCTTCCGTCTTTTAAAAGACTTTTACTTTCCATTACAATGCCGGTATTAAAAATTTCACCTTGGTCATCGATGTAGTAAAGACATCTTTTTCCGTTTTCTTTATCAAAGCTTTCAAAATAAGCAAATCCGTTTGAAAGAGTTGATAAATTACTGAAAGGTGTTTCAATTTCATTTGCAACATTTGCAATTTTCAGCATTTCGGAATAATTCTTCAAAAGTGTCCAGCAAGTTCTGTCTTCTTTTGAGTAATCCATGGAGTATTCCATGGTAGCGGCAAAAAGTCTTGCGGGATTATTTGCATCAAGCTCCACATTATAGAAGACACCCAAATACATAATCTTATCTTCCAAAACAGGTGTACCGCTTGAAATATCAAGTTTTAAAACTCTTAAATTACCGCTGTCGCTAAACCAGAACGAATTATCATCTTCAAAAGTTATAAACGAATTCACATAATAATCGTAAAGCCAAACATTTCGTCTGAATAACAGCTTATCATCTTTAACCGTGGGGTCATCTGCATAGCTTTCACCGTTACCGTATTGACAAATAAGTTCGCAGGTTTTGGCATCAAAAACCTTTACTTTATTTGTATTTCCGCCGTCAACCACCGCCAATTTGCCACCGTTTGGCGATACCTCGATTGAGATAACATCATCAAATTCGGCATTGAAATCCGAAACAAATTCAAGAGAACCGTCAAAGTTAACTTTGTATTTTGATACAACACTCTTGTTGTTTTTTGTATGAGCTATCCAAAGATATTGGTCGTTTTCAAGGTATATGCTTATAGGATTTTCAAAATCATAGGTATGAATCAGCTCGCCTGTCCATTTTTCGTTAACATAAACCTTGCCAATTGTCGTATACGCAGAGAATAACCAACAATCCTCCTGAGAAACCTCAAGTCCGCCAATTTGGTTAAATTCATATTCGTTTGAGTCAAGCTGACTTATATTAAGTGCGCTCGGGTAACGAACCACACCGTTGGCATCGCCCCAACAATCCGTTATATGCTCACCGTAATCAAAAATTACCGTTTTAAAATTATCCGTCATATCATGAGCGTATATAAACGCATTATGAGGCATTTTTTCTTCCGTATAATAATACTGTCTTTCCTGCGCCGCAACATAAAGGTATTCGCCGTCCGTTGCAATTCGGGAGGCGTTCATGTTTACATAATCACCGATTTGGTCTATAACCTTGGTGGTCGGCGACGAGACACTTATCGAATAAACACCGTAGGCATTTTCGTTGTAATGTGTGGCATAGTAAAATTTATCGCCGTATTTTATCATATCGAAAAATGTGCAATATCCGTATATGCCACGCTCTGTTCCCGAATTATCGCTTGTTGAGCCTACCGCAAAATCAAAATGCTCATACTCTACATTATTTGTTAAGACTTTAACAGTATATGTGCCATCTGCTACAATATTGCCGTTATCATCTTTACCGTCCCAAGTATCAATAAACACTCCCGCTTCAAATTCTTTACCGCTCCATAAAGTTCGGATTAAAACATCGTTTTCGTCATAAACTCCGGCACTTGCCTTTGAGGGCTTATCGATTGTAAATTCGAAAGGAACACAGGTTTGCGAATAAATTGTTCCCAGCGGCTGAATTTTATTTATGCCGTTCCATAAATAAACAAGCATTTTGGCTTTTGATAAATCTACGGAATTTGAAACCGCCATATCAACACTTGCCGAAAAATAATTTCCTGATATTGCGGTAGTTTTGTCGGAGAGCTGAGTCTTTATATACGAGAATGTTCCATCCTCCGAAACTCTGATATGTCTTATATCAACCGTTTCAATACTGTCTTTAACCACTTTGACAAATAAATCCGCACCCGGAATATATTCTCCGCTTACGGTCACAATTTTATCTGCCGCATTAACAGTTGATGAAGTGATAATTTCTTTGCTTACCGCAAAGAAAACACTTCTTTCGGCTCTTGTTCCGTCGTTCTTTGTGGGAACATCCAAAAGAACATCACCCAAAAGCGGATAAATCATTATATATCCACCGTCTTCTACTGTAGGTAAATTCATTGTTACAGAAGTATTCCTTCCGTATTTACAGGTTTTTGTTATCTCTGTATGGTCTGTATATGTGCCGTTTTCGTCATAAGATACGGCAACAAATTTTACGCTTTCCGTTTTGTTATATGTTTGTTTGTATTGTTAACGGCTTTAAATGAAAGCTGAGCGTCCGTACCGATATTGGAAATTACAATTGCATCGGGAACATCAACCGTAACACTTGCAACGAATGAAGAATTACCGACAATTGCACCTGCATCATATTCGCCGTTCGGAGCAGATGCAATCAAAGCACCATATCCGCCGTTTGTGCCGTCAATTTCAGCGAAATTATCACCAAAATTCATATTAACCGTTTCAACAGATGTCTCACCGCCCGCTTTAATCGGGAACGAAGTCGCTTCTTCGTTCATGCCGAAAGAGTCGTTACGCACAGAAGTATCAAGTATACCGATTGCTTTACTTGATGGATAATAAATTTTTCCGCCGTAAAGCAAAGCCTTACTTTGCTCGCTCGTATTTATGCTTCCCGAAACGCCGACGCTCTCGGAAAAATTAAATGTAATTTGCGGAGCGTTTGATATATCAATTGCACCCACATGATAGTTACATTCCTTAACGAAACATATAAGTGTATTCTCTGTCGCAACCGCACTTTGAGTTGCGGAAGCGTGCCAGTTACCGGCATTGGGCATCTGAGGCATAGCCGATAAATTTTCAACAACCATTCCAGATTCGTCTGATATGTCGATAACATATATATAGTCATTTCCACGAGCGGGAGTTTGTGTTGTTTTGCCCTTGCCTGTCAAAAGATAAAGATAATCTCTTGAAATTGCCAAAGCACCGCTACCGAAGCTTTTTGAATTTTCGCTGTACTAAAGTTCGTATTCTTCCTCACCGTATCCGATAACGAACACTTTGTTACCGTTTTTTATATCGGAAGCACTTACCTCAAACTTTGATTCAAAATCAGATATTGTGGTAAAATAGAAAGTTGCCGCATATGTGCCGTCATTATAGCTTTCCGTTGTTACCTGAACATTTCGTCCGAATTCCGAAATAAGCACTTTATCCTCTATGTTGCCGCTTTCGTAAACATAAAGAGCTTTAAGTGCATCCGTATCTCTTTCATTCGTGTTAAATGTAACGGTTAAGCCCTCGGGAGAGCTTTGAGATACTGTCAAAGAATTTACCTCGGAAATATCTTCCAAACTTACAGAGTGTAAAGTCAAGGTTTTATAAGGGGCAGTTTCCGTATCGTTATATGTAACGAAATAAGCTTTTCCGTCTTTAACTTCTATATTTCCCCAGTAATTATCCGCCGGACAAATATATGAAAGAGCCGCATAATTATTGGTATACATAGCCGGAACATTAAGCTGTGTATATTTGTAACTGCTGCTACTGCTGTATGGAAAATTTTCAATATTTGTAAGATCAACTTTCCAAACAACAATACTCTTTGCAGGATATGTATAAGCACCCTGAGCCGAATTTTTAATGGTGGTCGACGCTGTCATATCAAGGATATAAAGATATCCGTCGTCAATAAACATTCTCGGCTGATTTCCGAACAAGCCTATTCTTCTGATAAGGGTCGGTATTGTATCGGAAAAAACACCTTCATTGGGGAATACCGCAACAAAGTTCGTTGCAGACAAAACCACTATATAAGCATCCGAAACCGTTGCCGAAACGGGAACGAACTGATTTCCCACAGCCGGGATATTGGAATTTGTAAACTTCCAAGTAGCAACAAGCTCCATCGTGTTTATGTCATAAATTTTAAGTCCTTTTGGGGTTGATGCAAAAAGATAGTTATTCCAAGCAGAAACTGATGTAACAGCCGCACCGTCGGTCATTGCAACAGAGTTGTCAATTGTAAAATAATCCTCTAAAGCACCGGCATTTATGCCCGAAAAACAACTCACCACCAAAAGCAATATCAAAACAATAATGCCTTTTTTCATATAGTCCTCCAATCCGCCTTGTGGCATTTTAACATAAAGTTATACATTATTATGTTTTAACTCTACCATATCTCTTATATTTTTTCTACAACTATTCTATAAAAATATAACACAATTTTATCCTGCAAAATTTAAACTTTTCCTTATTTTGCTGATATTGTCAATGAAAATTCTTCCAGTAAACTAAGTTAATATTGACAATTTTGAAATTATGTATTAAACTTATATCAATACAACGAATATGAAACGATATTATTTATTAAGACACGGGGGCACATTTATGTATACTGAACAAATACGAAATTCTTTTGAAAATATGAATGTCAGAGTGTATTATCACACGGCATACAACAAAAAACATCTTTCGAATCTCCATTGTCACCGTGAATTTGAATTTCTTTATGTTCCGACAGGTGCGATTAACTGTGTTGCCGGAAATGATTCCGTTGATATTCACGAGGGGGAAATTCTCTTTTTAAACAGCTATGTTCCTCACGAAACAACCTCTATCGCAGACGATACCTCATGTATTTTGATTCAGTTTGATGAACACGATTTTGTTACAAACACCGATTCGAAAACTTTAAAACATCTTTCAAGATTTTTCAAGCTTAACACCAACGAAAATGTATTGATAAAACCCGATTTTTCACATTACGACTTAATGGTTTCCTCCGTTAAATCGATTTTTGACGAATTTATAAATCTGAGACGATCCTGTGAAACATATATTAAGGGGTATATTTATATAATTTTGGGAATTTTGTATCGCAGTAAAATCATTCAACAGACCGATGAATTTTTCGAGTCGGATTCTTTTAAAAAAATTCTGCCCGCTTTAACATACATTGAAGAAAATTACAGTAAAAAGCTTACTTTGGAAGAAATCAGCCGTGTATCCGGTCTTTCCTCCACATATTTTTGTCGAATTTTTAAGAGTGTTTTAGGCTCAACTTTTGTTGAATATGTAAATTTTGTAAGAGTTTGTATGGCTGAAAAAGCCTTGTTCCAGACATCTCAAAGCGTAATTGAAATTGCGTATAACTGCGGTTTTCCATCAATTTCTTATTTTAATAAGGTTTTCAAAAGTATTGTGGGCTGCACACCAACTCAATACAAAAAAGTAAAACACAGAAAGATATAACGGTTATTTTTTTAGATTAAGGTAAACAAAGGGAATGCCT
>CAZTEA010000066.1:0-6759 GCA_964612315.1 uncultured Oscillospiraceae bacterium
CTTCAATGGTTTTAAGTTCATCACGAAGCTTAAGATATTTTTTTGCTTTTTCCGATTGCTCAAAAAGAGGGCCGATTTGATTTTCAAGTTCCGCCATAATATCCTTTATTCGAGTTAAATTTTCAGTTGTGTGCGAAAGCTTTCTCTCGGCTTCGTTTTTTCGATACTTATATTTTGTAATTCCCGCCGCTTCTTCAAAAATCTGCCGTCGGTCCTCGGATTTATTGCTCAAAATTTCATCGATTTTTCCCTGACCGATTATCGAATAACCCTCTCTGCCCAGTCCCGTATCCATAAAAAGCTCATGAATATCTTTAAGTCGGCAACCCACTCTGTTAATAAAATATTCGCCCTCGCCGCTTCTGTAAACTCGGCGTGTCACGGTAATTTCCTCATAATCAAGATGAAAAAATCCTTGTGAATTGTCCAAAGTCAACGAGACCTCGGCAAAACCCATGGGCTTTCGGCTTTGAGTTCCCGAAAATATAACATCCTCCATTTTGCTGCCTCGGAGGGTTTTTATGCTCTGTTCACCCATAACCCAGCGAATTGCGTCGGAAATATTACTCTTTCCCGAACCGTTCGGCCCGACAATTGCGGTGATACCGGGATTAAAATCCAGATAAATTTTATCCGCAAAAGACTTAAATCCCTGCATTTCAACACTTTTTAAAAGCATAATATCTCCTTTCTAACTATCTTCCTCTTCCGAAAGAACCGTCCATTCTTCGTAATAATTTTCAAGATTCTGCTTGTTTTGCTCAAGTTCTTTGCACTTTTCGCTCATCAAAACATAGTCCGAAAAAACTTCTTCCTTTGTCATCTCGGCTTCCAAATTTAAAACAGCACCCTCGGTTTCTTCTATCAACTTTTCAAGCTCTCTTATGCGGCTTTTTCTTTGGGCATCAAGCCTTCTTTGTTCTTTTGAGCGATACAAGCTTTTCGGCTTTTCTTCGCTCTTTTTTTCTTCTTTAATAGGCTCGCTTCGGCTAAAAAGCTCTTTTCTGCTTTTATAATCATCATATCCGCCGTCGCTTACAAAAACTCCGTTCGCCTCAATCTCAACGATTTTGTCGGGAACTTTGTTTAAAAGATATCGGTCGTGAGATACAAAAATAAGAGTCCCTTCATATTCCGACAGCGCTTTTTCCAAAACCTCTTTCGATACCAAATCCAAATGGTTGGTAGGCTCGTCCAAAATAAGAACATTTGATTTTTCAAGCATTATTATGCAAAACGCAAGCTTTGCCCGCTCTCCGCCGCTTATAACCTTAACCGGCTTATAAACATCGTCTTTCGTAAGCAAGACACTACCCAAAACCTTTCTTATATCGGTTTCGTTAATGCTCGGAAATCTGTCCCAAAGTTCATCTATTGCCCGTTTTTCGCTGTTTATATTCAAATTTTCCTGTTCGTAATAGCTAAGCGAAACATTCTTACCCCACTCAACAGCTCCTCCGCCGCTCGGAATAAGTCCTTGTATTGTTTTCAAAAATGAGGATTTTCCTATGCCGTTATCCCCGATAATTGCAATTTTTTCGCCCTTTCGTATGTGAAGATTTATGTTTTCGCATAAAATTTTGCTTTCTTCCCCTACACAAACGGTCAAATCTTTAACCTTTAAAACATCTTTATAAGGCTCTTTAACCGTCTCGAATTTCTGCCGCATTGCTTTCATATCGCCATCCGGCTTTTCGATAAGCTCCATATTTTCAAGCGCTTTTATTCTGGACTTGGCGCTGTTTGCCGTGGAAGCTCTGGTAAGGTTTTTGTCTATATAAGTCTGCATTTTCGCAATTTCCGCTTGCTGTGCCTCGTATTCCTTTTGCTGTCTTATTTTTCGCTCCCGCTTCAGTATAAGATATTTTGAATAATTGCCTTTATAAGTGTAAAGGCGACCTCTTTCGATTTCAAAAACCGTATCCACAATTTTATCCAAAAAATATCTGTCATGGGAAACAACCAAAATCCCGCCGTTATATGACAAAAGATAATCTTCAAGCCAAGAAAGAGTTTTAAAATCCAAATGATTGGTAGGCTCGTCCAAAATCAAAAGGTTCGGCTCTTCCAAAAGAAGTCTTGCAATCGCAAGCCTCGTTTTTTCTCCGCCGCTCAAAGTGCTTATAACCGTATTCATATCTTTGTCGGAAAAACCCATACCGTTCAGTATGGTAGAAATTTTAACATCAATGTTATACCCGTCTCGGCTATCGATAACAGCTTGACATCGTGCATATTTTTCAGCCGCCGTTTTATATTCGCTGCTTTCTTTATCTTCAATTCTGCCCAGTTCTTCACCCAAGTAAAGCATACGCTCCTGAGCCTGCAAAACATCTGAAAAAACCTTTCGCATTTCCTCGATTATTGTGCTTTCTCTCTCCAAACCGTTATTCTGCTTCAAAAATCCGACGGTGGTTGCCTCGCTTTTGAAAATTTTCCCTTCCTCGTAATTCAAATTACCCATAATCACATCAAGAAGAGTTGATTTTCCCGCACCGTTAACACCAATAAGACCATAGCGTCCTTTTTCCTCTATAGTCATATTTATATTATCAAGTATTCTTCGCTCACCGAAATTTTTACAAAGTCCGTTAACTGAAATCAGCATTAGTATTTATCCTCAAAATCGTTCAATTTTAATATCCGGCGCTTTATTTTTAAACAAGCACCTTAAAACAACCAGCATTATCCCCATACATAAAACCACACCAAACACCGAAGTGGTTTCATCTTTAAAGAAAACATATCCGAAAACGCCGCCCAAAACCATGGCAAAAACCAAAGCGCCGTAGCCCAAAACCACGCTTTTCAGAAACTTTTTATCATCCATTATCACTTGAACCTTATCTCCCTCACAAAGATTAAGGTCATTTTTCGCTTCCACCACGGTTTCATCACCTTGGCATCCGTTACAATGAGCACAATTTCCGCCGCAAGCGGATTCACGAGGCACTCTTACCTTGACAATATCTTCATTCGCATCAATAACAACTCCGACTTTTATCATTTATCTACCGCCCGCTTTAATATTGCTTGCCATTTCAAGCATTTCTTTTGCACTTTGCAATGTCGTATCCGTAACCGAAACTCCACCTATAATTCTTCCCAATTCATTTATTCTGCCTTGCATATCAAGGGTTTCTACACTTGTATAAGTCTTTTGGTCACGGCTTTCCTTATGAATAAATAAATGAGTATCCGCCATTGCGGCAATCTGCGACAAATGAGTTACGGCAAAAACTTGACTGTTTTTCGAAAAACCCGCCATTTTTTCCGCAATTTTTTGCGCCGCTCTTCCGCTGACACCCGTATCGATTTCATCGAAAATCATTGTTTCAAAGGACTCCGAATCGGTCATTACCGACTTAATTGCCAGCATAATTCTGGAAAGTTCACCGCCCGAGGCAATTTTGTTCATAGGCTTTGGTTCTTCGCCGACATTTGCGGAAATCAAAAATTCAACCTTATCTTTACCCAACGAATTATGCTCTGTCTCTTCAACCGAAACAACAAATTTCACATTAGGCATATCAAGCTCAGCCAATTCCTTTGAAATTTTTTCCTCCAATTCCTTTGCAAACCTTTTTCTTTCTTTTGAAAGCTTCTCGGAGGCTTTTCTCATCTTTTCTTCCGCTTTATTTTTCTCGGCTGTTAAAATTTCAAGATTTTCTTCACCCTGAGAATATTTTTCCCATTCGATTTTAATTTTTTCAAGATATTGCTCAATTTGCGAAATCGTATTTCCGTATTTTCTTTTAAGATTGTTTATAACATCGAGCCGACCTTCGATTTCATCAAATTCAGCCTGGGAATACTCGGTCTTATCCATAAAATCCTTAAGCTCCGAAGTTATATCCTCGATTTCCGCCATTGCACCCTCAAGCCTGCTTGCATATTCACCCAGACTATTATCATATTCTTTGATATTATCCAATTCTTTAATGGCGTTCATAACCAAATCAAAAGCAGGCTTTTGATATTCGCTGCCGTAAAGCTCCTCATATGCCAACTCAACACCCGAGGCAATTTTTTCGGCATTCACGAGAAAAGTTCTTCTCTCTTCAAGAGCTTCATCTTCTCCTTCTTTAAGCCTTGCCTCTTCGATTTCGTCTATCTGAAAAGAAAGCAAATCAAGTTTTCGTATTCTTTCTTCTTTATCACAGTTTAAAGCTTCTATCTCTTTTACTATCCGCCTGTATTCCGCAAAAAATTCCTTGTATTCATTTTTTATATCTGTATATTTTCCGTAATCGTCCAGAAACTCTATGTGCTTGTTTTTGTTCATAATTTTTTGATTATCGTGCTGTCCGTGAATATCCACAAGAAATTCACCTATTTCACGCACAGAAGCCAAAGGAAGCACCATACCGTTACAGCGGCAAACGCTTTTCCCTTCTGACGAAATTTGTCGGCTTAAAATAACCTCATTTTCATCACAATCAATCCCCATTTCATCAAGCTTATTTAAAAGAGCCTCGGAATTAACCTCAAAACAAGCGTTAACAACCGCTTTATCGGTTCCCGTTCTTACAATTTCTTTGCTGGAACGACTGCCGATAACCATATTTATCGAATCGATTAAAATGGATTTTCCCGCACCGGTTTCACCTGTTAAGACATTAAAGCCTTTTTTAAATTCAATGGTAGCTTCATCAATAACCGCAACATTTTTTATATAAAGTTCTCTCAGCATCAGCAGTCCTCCTTTCTATATATTTCTGTCAGCAATTTTTTCACGAACAATATCATAAAATGTACGCTTGTTAAGATTTAAAAATTTAACTCTGTTTTTCGATTTTGTAATTTTAACCACGGCATTTTCTGCAAGAGACGCCGTTCTTTTACCGTCAATCATCAAAACCGCATTGTTTCTGTAAGGCTTTAAAAATGACATCTCCAAAGTCTTGCTGTCCGGCACAAGCATACATCTTGCCTTTAATGTATGAGGGCAAATCGGCGTTATCATAATCGTATCCAAATCCGGATGCACTATAGCACCGCCCGCCGACAAGGAATATGCCGTTGAACCCATTGCGGTAGAAATAATCACACCGTCCGCCGGATAATTGTTGGTATTCGTTCCGTCAATATCAAGCTTTACATTCAGCATCCTTGCCATTTCGCCTTTAACAACAACATCATTTAAAGCAGTATATTCGCAAAGCTTTTCGCCGTTTTCAAAAACGGACGCATTGAGCATCATTCTTTGGCTGACCGAATAATCTCCGTTGAAAATTTCCTCGAAAAGCTCTTGAGATACCTCCTCCGCCTGAGAAAGAAATCCCAAATTTCCGAAATTTATTCCGAGAATGGGAGTGTCATTTTCCGCCGCAATTTTCGCAACCTCCAAAATTGTTCCGTCTCCGCCCAAAACAACAATCAAATCGGACTTGCCGATTTCTTCGGCGGAAACTTTTTTTATGTACTCGCACTCTATATCAAGGCTTTCATCAATGATAACTTCTTTGCCGAAAGCGCAAAGAAGCTCGGCAACCTGTTTTGTTGCCGCAAAGTCTTTGTCTTTATCAATATTCGGTATAACAGCTATTTTCTCCATAAAATCATCTCCGATTTCAAATTACAAATTCAGTTCATGAGATGCCTTAACAACGCTTTCGATATCAATATTTTCGCTCTCTTTGCCGTCTTTTGTGACATACATAAGGTACTCGATATTTCCCTCAGGCCCTTTAATTGGCGAAAAATCAAGCCCTTTAACCGAAAAGCCGATTTCTTTTGTAAAATTCAAAACATTTTCTATAACCTCAATATGAACATTCATATCCCGAACAACGCCTTTTTTGCCAACCTTATCTTTTCCCGCTTCAAACTGGGGCTTTATAAGGCAAGCACCTTTTCCGCCGTTTTTAAGCAACTTATAGGCAACCGGAAGAACTTTTTTCAGTGAAATAAAAGACACATCAACGGAAAAAAAATCCAAATCGTCCTGAATATCATCTCTTTCCACATAACGAATATTCGTTCTTTCCATATTTACCACCCGCTCATCTTGCCGCAGTTTCCACGCAAGCTGACCGTATCCCACATCAACCGAATAGACTTTTATCGCACCGTTTTTCAGCATACAATCCGTAAAACCGCCGGTTGAAGCACCGATATCCATACAAATTAAATTCTTAAGCGATATATCAAAGCTTTTCATTGCCTTTTCCAGTTTCAGACCGCCTCGGCTGACATATTCTAAGGTTTTTCCTCTTACCTCGATTTTTTCGCTTCCGTTTATCATATCGCCCGCCTTCATTGCCTTTTGATTGTCAACAAAAACTATTCCCTCCATAATAAGGGCTTGGGCCGCACTTCTGCTTTTTGCAAAGCCGTTTTCAAAAAGATATACATCAAGTCTTATTTTTGCCATTTTCTCACCGATTCTCCATTATTTTCTCCGCAATCGACACATAATCGGTTTTATACCGTTTTTTTATCTCCGAAACACTCCCCTGTCGAATAGGTTCGTCGGGAAGCGCAAAAGGAATAACCTCTTTTGTTAATATTTTTGAAACCTCATCGAAAAGTCCGCCTGTCTTAACATTTTCCTCAACGGTTGCAACGATTTTACAGCGGTTTGCATATTTTTTCACCAATTCGGCATCCAAAGGCTTTAAAAAGCGCATATCCAAAACCGCAGTCGATATTCCCTTATCTTCAAGTAATTTCGCCGCACTTAATCCGTCCGAAACCGCTGACCCTATCGCAATAATCACCGCATCGCTTCCGTCTTTTAAAACTCTGCCCCTGCCG
>CAZTEA010000067.1:0-6723 GCA_964612315.1 uncultured Oscillospiraceae bacterium
CCGCAACCTCTCCTCGAGTTGCCGAATTTGTGCCGCTTAATGTTGTCTTTGTTGTTCCGTTTATAACCCCGCAGCTTACCTCCCACTTCATAGGCAAAAGCGCATACGGAGAAATTTCCGCCGCATCACCGTATTCCAAAAGAGCGCCCTCTTCCGTTTTGGTTTCATGCTGTTTTTTCTGCATATAACGATACAAAATCGTTACAAGCTGTTCACGGGTAATTTTGTCATTTGAACCAAAAGTCTCGCTGTTAATACCCTCGATAACACCCTGACTCTTTGCCCACTTAACGGCTTCATAGAACCAATCTCCGGATTTCACATCAAAGAATTTACAATTCTCAGACACCGCAGGTTCATTCTCCATTCGCCACAAAACGGTTACAAACATAGCTCTTGTCATTTCGCTGTACGGCTCAAAATTTTCACCCGTACCGGTCATCAAATTGTTTTCATAAACATATTTAACCGCCTGCCAATACCAATCGGCAACTTTAACATCCTTATATGTTTTCTCGTTAAAACTCGGCTTTAAAACCATTTCCTCATTTTTATCCTCTTTCTTATCCGAGCCCCCCTTTGTGTCGGAAGCACCCGCCGAAGACGGACCCGAGGAAAATCCCGTATTTTCCTGTGTGAAATCATCTGTATAATGGAACACTATCTTGTCTCCGTCAGAAAGCTTCTGTTCATCAACCCCTTTGGTAACATATTTTCCGTTAAGCTGATACATCCAGCCCGAGGAGCTTCCGTTGGAAAATTCCGAAAGTCCTTTTATCTCGGCAATATAGTTTCCCTCGTTGGTAAACGGAATACCGTAAAGTCCCAAAGCCTTTTCAACAGCATCTATAACACAGCTTCCCTTATCAAGAGTGATTTCGGTCTTGGAAATCCATGTTTCAAGATTTCCCTTCTTTTTCGTATGCGTGTCGCCACTCCCTGTAGGTGCACCGTGGGCATCATCTCCCAAAAGTGTGAACTGTACCGTAATTTTTTTCTTCGACGAAGAGCCTGAACCCTCCGATTCCGTAACGGTTATCGGCTGTAAAACAGGCTCTACCGTGTTTCCACCGTTTGCCCCCGTATAAGAAATAATCATTTCTTCATCACTTGTTTCAAGCGCTCTGTTCGGCGAATAAGAATATTCGGAAATTTCCTTTCTTACTCCGTGTTTATACACGGCTGTTACAACCATTCCGCTGGGGTTAAACACTTCACCGACTTTGTATTGCGTTTTATTGGGTACTTTTGTTATTTCAATACTTTCAACAACGGGGTTCGTTACGGTTACGGAGATTTCCGCCGTTTTACCCATATAACTTACGATTACTTTTTTCGTGTCCGCCGTTAAAATTTTCGGCGAAATCGTGTAATTTTCCGTCAGTTGCGCTTCACCATCCGAGTAATTAACCGTAACCGCTAAGTTTTCTTTGTTAAATTCATCACCCGAATAATAAGCAGTCTGCACATCATCCGTGTTCAATGAAATTGATTGCACCTCCGCATCTGTTATTTTAACGGGAATTACAATGTCCGGAAGCGTTCCGAAAAATCCGCTGCGCTCCGCCGCTTTGTTATTACCCGGTCTGCCCACTTCATATGTCACATTTCTGTGAGCTCCGTATTCGTCGCCCCAGCCGCTCACAAAAAGCACTCCGCCGGACATTTTAAAGGTATCGTATTCGTAATCTTGAGGAACTGTAAGTTCTGTATCGTTTGCATAAACCAGCGGACTCTGCATCTTCACCTTTAAGACACTTGTGATTGTCTGCGCATTTTCTCCGAATGTGTGCTGATTTGAAGCAGTTCCCACAATTTGACCTTCATAAGCCGATACATCTTGATATATCGCTGCGGCAAACATATTGTAAATACCCGCCACTTTGTTTGCTGGATGATAAATTTTATCAAACTCGATTGTTATCGTCTCACCCGGGCGCACCTCTTTCGGCACGGTTATGTTCACTTTTTTTGCCGTAATAATTTGGTAATCGACTTTTCCGTCTTTTTCCAGCTTGACAATATTTCTGCCCGCTGTTAAGGGAACAGTAATGCTGTTGTCGCTGTTTTTAACGACTTGCGAAAACCCCTTATAAGTTACGCTTTTCTTAACCGTCGGATTTGCCACATACACATTAACGCTCCTATCCTGCGGCGTGAAAGTGTAGCTTCCCTGATTTCCCGTAAAGTAAATGCAATCATGTTCGGCATCGATTTTGTCTCCGGCAAGCTTGATTTTTGGGGAATTAAGCCCCTCGTTTATCGTCAATTCCGCTTCGATATTTGCTTCTTTCTCGCCGACAGACACAACAAATACTCCTGTATTTTCAGGCCATATTGCGCCGTAGAAGTCATCTTCCTTGCCGAAATTCAAGGTCATTGCGTCATATGTTACCAAAACAATTGCCACGCCGTTGTTTTTTGCACTTAAAAGACCGTTTTCGTTAACCGTAACAACATTGGATTTATTTCCTAATTCATCAATCACCTCGTAGTGATAATCCGGCTCGATAAAATAATTTCCCGTTATGGTGTTTATCGCTTCCCAGTTCCTCAACGAAACGATTTGGAAAGTATCGCCTTTTTCAAGGGACAAATATCCCTTTGGATTGATGTTTAAATAAATATCCCCCACATTGTAGCCTGAGTTAGATGCCGTATCCTTGTCCACAGTGGTTTTTGTTTTGCCACTCGGCTTAAGTTGCTCCTCTGTTATATCAAGAGAAAAATCCGCCGCTTTTTTGAATGTTCCGCCGTATGTAATATAATCGTCTCCGAATACACGGTAATTATATGTACTTTTGTCGTCAAGCTCAAAATAATATGTTGTGCTTTCCTTTTTCGCTCTTACTATTGCCGGTTTAATTTCCGTAAATGGCACAAAATGCATTTTCCCCTTTGAACCTACAAAAAGCGTTGCATTTTTCGGTACGGTTATCATTGCGTCGGGAAGTTTTTTAACCGTCATAACGCAAGTGGGGGCCGCAATTGCAAGTCTCTTATCTCCATCTACGGTTTTTTCCTTATAAGCAGAAATAATATGCTCGCCCGCTTCCAAAACAGCAAACTTCACCTTGCCGTCTTTACCCGTTTTGTATTCCGTTAAAACGCCGTCTATCGTTAACTTGGCATCGGCACAATACTCTAAGCTCATGTTATAGCTTTCATCATATACTCCTTCGTATAAAACAAGCTCCGTATCTTCCCCCTCGTAAGCTTCTGCCGTATATTTATCAAATTTGGAATAATTTTCCGTGTTAGGGTATGAATTTTTATATATAACGACATCGATGACATCCCCGTTTTGAACCGCCTCGGAAATACCTTGCGACATTATGCCATTTACAAAATATCCGAAATTTCCGCTGTTATCTCCCCAAAACTCGGTTATATACGGACCGTAATAACCGTCCTCAAAGGCATATTCGTCTTTTCCTCCCTCGCAATGGTCTTCATGCAATTTAACGAACACATCATTTAAATTGTATTCGCTTTTCCCCGTAAGCTCAATTGCAAGATTCGCCATATTATCGTTAAATTTATCTTTGAGTATTTCACCATGCTTTGAAACATTCATATACACGGTAATCACATTCAAATTGCCTTGCTCCTCCGCAAAAAACGGTGCGGTTAGCATTCCCGTAACCATAACAAGGCTCAAAATAATCGCCAAAAATCTTTTCATATTCATTTTACATTGTCCTCCTTTGTGAATTTTTCGGTATATATTTGTTGTTCATCACCTCTCACTCCGCAGACAAATAAAAAACTGCGGTAATTTTCAAATTACCACAGCAGTCTTTTCCTGTGCCTTTCACATTTCGTTTAAAATGTACCCAAATAAACCCCGAAACAGGTGTTACGGCGTTTTAAACAAAACTGTTGCTTCTTTGCCGAAGCCTTTTACAAAGCAACATCAAAGCAGGTCTTCCGACTTGCGCCTTACCGCTTATATTCCGCCTTCTCAGTTTCCCAATGACCGGCTTTCACCGATGAATATAAGCAAAGCGCATACGGCGACTGGTATCGTTCGGGATTCTCACCCGATTCCCTTTTCACCGACCATACCCAAGACGGTATGACCGACACTTTGTGTGAGATATTTAATTTTATATACAAAGAGCGAAAACGCCCTTATTCACTTGGTCATTTTATCACATAACCCAATTTAAGTCAACAGAAAAAGCAAACTTTTTCGTCAGTTTATTATTAAATCCTTAGGATTTTCCGTTGCAAAAAGCATTGCCGCATAGCATTGCACCTCATGGGCACGGGAAATGCGTTCCGTTGTATCCGAAAAAGGCATCAAAAGAGAGGTAATAATATCAAGATTTGATAAACCGATTTGATTAACGATAACCTCAGCAGGATTTTTGCCGTTAATTTGGCAAACCGCTCCGAAAAGCTGAATTCTATCTCCCGAAGAACCCATCATTCCCGCAATTTTTGAAAACACCTTATCGTTTTGGATACTTTCTTGCGCCGCCTTTCCGTCTTCGCCGTAAAACGCATCCAATGTCTCCAAAGCAGTTGCTCTCCGCCATGTTCCGTCATCGTTTTGCACTTTAAAATTACAGCACCCCACAAATTCCACCATTATTTTTTGAATACCATCACAGTAATCCTTTCGGCTTCCGATTGCCGCCGAAAGATTTTTTACTCCCTTTGAAACATATTCGCCTTGATTTTCATTTTCCATCATTAAAACATCAAGGGTTTTCCCCTCGCAAAGGTTTGAATATATTTCCGCCGTTTTGTTATTTATTCTCTCCGCTGCTTTCTCATCATAGGAGGCAAGAGCGGGAAATTTCACATCTTTGCCGTACCTGCCGAAACCCCAATCCTGCGGAGCAATATTGGGAACCAAATCATTGTCGTTTATTATATTGAAAATATAACCGTATTTGTCATTATTGCGTTCTTTGTCCGTAACACCTTTTGGAGTTGCAAAGGTGTATGCATAAATTCCGTCCTTTAAAACCTTATCACACTCTCTCATATTTGCGGCGACAATATCCGCGACCGCCGCTCCCCTGCTGTAACCGGTTATCCAGAGTTTTACATTGTCACCGTCTTTTATATAGTTTTCAATTTCTCGTTTAACCTCATTCGCCGCACTTTCAAATCCGAGATGATTATTCTCAGAGCCCAACTTCAAATTGCTTGCCCACTCGCCGCCGTAATTTCCGCCTCTTACGGCAACCATAACCAACTTTTGCTTACCTTTTCCCTTTCCTATTTCTTTCTCCCCAATAGCAAACGCCACTTTATCTTCGGTGTCGCTTAACGCCTTGTCGTAATTGAAAAACTTAACATTCTCCATTCCGATTTCTTCAAGAAAGTCGGAAATATTATTTTCTCGACCGACCGTCCCCTCCTCGCCCCAGCTTTCATTTCCTTGGGAGGAAAAAGCCGAAGCCGCCGCCAAAAGAGAAATTTTCGCCAACGGATGATTATACTCTTTTGAAGAAATTCTAAAGAAATCGTCGCTGTAGCCGAAATCAATACTTCCGCCCTCAAGCTCGCCGTTAACATCTATAACCTCTGTTTTAAACACCCAAGGTTTGCCGTTAATCACAACACTTTCGCCGCCGATTATCTCCTCTGCAACAGAGATTGGTATCATAACCGAACTGTCTTTAAACAAATATTTTTCTTGGGTTTTTTCGCCGTTTATCGCAATAGTTTCCCTCTCTTTATCTATTTTAAGAAACTTTTTGCCCTTTACAAAAGCAGCTTTGTCGCTTTCTTCATACTCCAATTTCACACCTTTAAACAAGTCTTCTGCCGAAACATAAATCTCTTCCTCTTCATCCTTTACATATCGTACTTTCACCTGTTCGCCGTTGGTCCACAATTCAGCTTTTTCACAGTTTTGCCCCTTAATTATCAGCACCGCCGCAATTACCGCCGCAACGAAAGCCAACACTATAACGCATATAACAATTTTATTTTTCATATTTTTCTCCCATGCCCGAAATTTTATATTTAATATATTCCGCATTATTCTCATTTATTCTAACATAATTACAATGCATAAATCGACTTGCTTCCATATACAAATGCAATAAACGCATTTTGGAAAAGCTTTGCTTTTATTATAACACCTATCTTATATTCTTGTCAATTCGAGGCATAATAATAAAAAACAGTTTTGAGGTGATTATATGTCATATTCCGCAAGATCAGACCTTGCTTTGGAAGCTCACGAAATGTTTAAAAGCTCTACCCGTGAAGCCGACGAAATTGAAGGGGTCGGAATTGAGCGTCAAACTCCATTTGAGGATATAAGCATTACCCGGGTAAATATTGAGTCTTCGAAAGGTGAAGCAATTTTAAAAAAGCCGAAAGGAAAATATATTACCATCGAATTTTCCTCCGATGCTTTCGGCGAGCAAACCGTATACGAAAACCTATGCCAAATATGCGCAAAAGAAATCCGCCGAATTATTTCTCCTCTGCAAAGCCAAACCGTTTTGGTTGTCGGGCTGGGCAACCGAAACATAACGCCCGATGCGCTGGGGCCGTGTGTTATCGATTCCCTTTTGGTTACCAGACATCTTATCGAATATATGCCCGAAGAAATCGACAGACGACTCAATCCCCTTTGCGCCGTTGCCCCCGGCGTTCTCGGTATAACCGGAATAGAAACATTTGAAATCGTAAAAGGAATTTGCGACAGGGTAAAACCCTCTGTTTTAATTGTAATCGATGCTCTTTGCT
>CAZTEA010000068.1:0-6682 GCA_964612315.1 uncultured Oscillospiraceae bacterium
CTCTCGCACCATAAAATCGTTGTTGCCGAGAGGCTGGATTTCAAGGTAGTCGTAAAAGGACGCAAGCGTTTCCAGTTCCTCTTGGGGGCGGTTTGCCTTAACGGCTTTGTAAATTTCACCCTGCTCACAGGCAGAGCCGATAATAAGCCCGTCTCTGTGAGCCAAAATTTCGCTTTTGGGAATTCTCGGTCTTTTGTAAAAATAATCCATATTGGATTTTGAAATAAGCCTGTAGAGATTTTTTATTCCCGTCATATTTTTTGCAAGAATTATTATATGATGATATGGCTGCTTTAAAAATTCGCCTCTGCTTTTTATGTCGTAATACTCCGAGGGATTTTCCTTTTCCTCTTTCATATCCATCATTTTTATGAAAGCCTCTGCCGTGGCGGTTGCGTCGTCCACCGCTCTGTGGTGATTTTCAAGGCTTATGTTAAGTCTTTTGGTAAGCTCGGCAAGATTATGCTTTTTCTCATCAGGGAAAAGCTCTTTTGAAAGTTCAACCGTGTCTATTGACTTATTGTTAAATTCCAGTCCCATCTCGCCGCACGCCGCCGCAATAAACGAGGTGTCAAACTTTGCATTGTGAGCCACCACAACGGCATTTTGGCAAAATTCCAGAAATTTCGGCAAAACCGTATCAATTGTTTCGCAGTCTTTAACCATATCGTCGGAAATTCCCGTAAGCTCCGTTATATTGGGCGGAATTGGTTTCTTCGGATTAACAAGGGCGCTGAAGGTTTTACCCATAACGCCGTTCTCGATTTTAACCGCTCCGATTTCCGTTATTTTCTCGCATTTGGGGTCAAGACCCGTGGTTTCCAAGTCAAAAACCACATAGGTTTCCCCTTTGTAGCTGTAATTTTTCCACAACGGCACATCGTTTATAAAATACCCCTCCGTGCCGTAAATTATCTTAATATCCTTGCCCGATTTAGCAAGCTTTGCCGCAGTATTCTGCGCTTCGGGGAAGGCTTGAGCCACGCCGTGGTCCGTTATTGCAACGGCTTTATGCCCCCAAGACGCCGCACAGTTTATCAAATCGCTTGCGGAAGAAATGGCGTCCTTTGCGCTCATCTTCGTGTGCAAATGAAGCTCCACTCGCTTCTTTTCGCAATTGTCCTGTCTTTGGGGCGGCTTTTCCATAAGCTCCATTGAAAGGACGCTGAACTTGCACTCGTGGGCATAGTCGTCCATTTTGTACTCGCCCCGAACCTTTAGTATGTTGCCTTTTTGAATGTGAGGGAGCGCCCTCTTTATTTTTTCTTGCTTTGAGAACAAATGACAAGAGGTTGCCCACGCATCGTCACCTATATCGAAATCGACCACCACATTGCCCGTAAGCTTTCCGTTTTTCTTAAGTTCACGCACTTCGCAGTCGATAATCTCGCCTTGGATTACAATTGGTCCGAGCCCCTCCACAATATCTATCATCGGAGTGATTTTCCCCGCCTTTATGGGAGCGCCGTATATGTGTCCGAAGGTTACGGCGGATTTTTTGGTGACTTCTTCGCTCTTTTTCGGCGTTGCAATTGCCGCTTCCTTGCTCTTTTCTTCAAGAAGGCGTTCTTGCTCCTTTATATGAGCTTCTCTGTCAAAGGCTTCGTATAAAATTTCGCCCTCAAATTCACCGCCCAGCTCGCCGCTTGCAATTCTTGCCACAAGATTTGCAACACCGCTTCGCTTTATGATTTCCGCTCCGCCCTTTATGTTGCTGATTTCAATTCGGTTTCCTTTAAGCTCCGCCTTTGCGTCCTTTAAGAACATTCGGCAGGCAGGGATTTTTCGTCCTGCTTGCTTTATGAGATTTTGACCGTATTCCTCCGTAAACGGCATATCCTCGTACTTGATTTCGATTTCCAATCGGTTTAGGGAATAAATGTTTTTTGCACACTCCAAAAACGCCGAAAGGCTTTGGTCATCAATAAGACGGTGGCTTTTCAGCTTAACCGCAACTTCGTTGCTTTTTATGTCAATATTTGCGTCGGTTATCTCCGCCGCCTCAATTATTTTCGCAAAGTCCTCCAAAACCGTGACTTTGTCGAACAAGTCGAGAAGTGTTGCCAATTTTATCTTCCTTTACATTTTTTCTATTTCTTCAAGAAGTGTTTCAACGATTTTATCTTCGGGAATTTTTCCCATAATTTCGCCCTTTTTAAAGAGCATTGCGCATTTATCGCCTCCGGCAATTCCGATATGGGCGTCCTTTGCTTCGCCCGGACCGTTTACCACACATCCCATTACCGCAACCGTTATATCCTTTTTTATGTTTTTTACGGCCAACTCCACCTTATTTGCAATTTCAATAAGATTTATTTGTGTTCTTCCGCAGGTTGGGCAGGACACCACCTTTACGGTTTTTTCGCCCATATTCAGAGCGGAAAGAATCATTTTTGCACCCTCGACCTCTTTAATCGGGTCGTCGGTTAGGGAAACTCTTAATGTATCGCCTATGCCGTCTGCCAGAAGCGAGCCTATTCCTATGGCGGATTTCACCATTCCGCCCATATATGTTCCCGCTTCCGTAACCCCTATATGCAAGGGATAGTCAAAGGTTTGCGCCGCCAAGCGGTACGCCGAAATTGTCTTTTTCACATCGGAGGATTTTATCGAAACCACAATATCTGAAAAATCGTATTTTTCCATAAGCCGTATATGCCCCATTGCGGAATCCACCATTCCCTCAGGGGTGATTGCACCGTATTTTGCAAGGATTTCCTTTTCCAAAGAGCCGCCGTTTACCCCCACTCGTATCGGGATATGAGCTTCCTTTGCCGCCAAAATTACCTGCTTTGCCTTATCCTCGCTTCCGATATTTCCCGGGTTTATGCGAATTTTGTCAATCCCTCTTTCAATTGCCAAAAGCGCCAGCTTGTAGTCAAAATGAATGTCCGCCACAAGGGGAACATTGGTTTTGGATTTTATCTCATAGACGGCTTTTGCCGCTTCTTCATCGGGAACGGCAAAGCGGACTATGTCACAGCCTGCCTTTTCCAAATTGTTTATTTGCTCGATTATTTCCTTTGTTTTTCGTGCCGGCACATTGGTCATGGACTGAACGGCAATTTTTTCGCCGTCACCGATTTTGATATTTCCTATTGAAACCTTCATATTCCCTCTCCGTTTAAACAAGTACATTTTTTCTTTTATAAATTTATTGTAACATTGGTGCAAGACGCAAATCGGCTTACTTCCCCTTTTGTTTCAATAAATGCATTTTTGGAAAAGCGGGTGCTTTGCGACAACTGTTGCATTTATTATAACATAAGTTTAGGGTTCTTTCAAGGGATATTTTTGAAAAAGGGAGTGTCTTCTTTGTGCCGTATTTACAAATTCGGATTTTTGTGATATACTAAAAAAAGATTTTTAAAAAAGGTGATTGATTTGAAATTTTTTGGGCATTTATCCACAATTACTCGTCACAGACATCGGGTTATCGCTCATTGCAAAAAGGCGGGAATCCTTTGGCAGGGGCTTTTTCACGACCTTTCGAAATACTCCCCCTCCGAATTTTTTCGGGGCGTTAAGAACTACAACAACGGCATTAAATCCCCCAACGAAAAGGAAAGATCCGTTAAGGGCTATTCTTCGGCTTGGCTTCACCACAAAGGAAGAAACAAGCACCATTTTGAATACTGGAACGATTACAACCCGGCAATCCGCCGTGTTATGGGAGTTAAAATGCCCATAAAATATGTTAAAGAAATGTTTTGCGACCGTGTTGCCGCCAGCAAAATTTATCAAGGGGAAAATTATACCGATTCTCACCCTCTTGAATATTTTATGTCCGGCAAAGCAAACCGCATTTTAATTCATCCCGAGACCTCGGATTTGCTGGAGGGGTGGCTTAAAACCCTTGCCGAGCGTGGGGAAGAAGAAACCTTTAAGATTATTAAAAACACAAAGACATATTAGAAAACGGCACGGTTTCCCGTGCCGTTTGTTGTTTCTAAATGCCGCTGAGACTGTATTTTCTTTTATATTCCTCGTACTTATTTTTAAACTCCGTGTTGGAGCTTTTAAATCTGTTCAGCGCTTCGTGCATATTCATATTATTGTTGGAAAGGTCGATAATTCCGCCCGCAATGTTTGAGCAATGGTCGGACACTCTTTCAAGGTTTGTGAGCAAATCCGAGAAAATGAACCCGGCTTCGATTGTGCATTCGCCCTTTTGAAGTCTTAAAATATGTTTGCTTCTTATTCTTTCCTTAAGCTTATCGATAACCTGCTCCAAGGGCTCAACTTCGTAAGCGGCGTCAAGACTTTCGTGGGTGAATGCGACCAAAGTAAGGTTTAAAATTTCTTCCGTGGCGCAAAATATGACCCCAAGCTCCTCCTCCGCTTCCTTTGAAAGAGAAATTTCCTTTCTTGAAAGCTCCTCGAATGAGTCCAAAAGGTTTACGCTGTGGTCGGAAATTCGCTCTAAATCCCCGATTGCTTTAAGGAGGCGGGCAATTTGTGCGTTTTCCTCACCGCTCAGCGTGTTGCCGCTAAGGCGAACCAAATATGTACCCAAAGAGTCCTCAAAGCTGTCTGCCTCGTTTTCCTTGAAGCGGATAAGCTCTGCCTTGTCTTTGCTGTAATTTTTGAAACAGCTTATGCTTTCGGAAATTGCCGAAACCGCATTTTTTGCCATTTGCGCCGCATATGTTCCGCTTACCTTAAGAGCAACGGATGGGGTTTGGAGCAATCTTTCGTCCAAATCGCAAACCGCTTCCTTTTTGCCTGTTTTGTCGGGGATAAGCCAAAGGGCAAGCTTTTCCAAAAGCGATGACATTGGAAACAAAATCACCGTGCATCCGATATTAAAGAACGAATGAGCCGTTGCTATGTTTACATGAGTTGCGTTTTCGGCAAGGATTGCCGGCATAAGGGTCGACTTTACGATTATAAACGCCGTGAGCATAATAACCGTTCCTATTATATTAAAGGAAAGATGAACCAATGCAGCACGCTTTGCGTTCCTGTTTGTGCCAAAAGAGGAAAGGATTGCCGTTATGCAGGTTCCTATGTTCTGACCCATAATTATTGGGATTGCCGCACCCAGCGACACCTGACCCGTGGCGGAAAGTGCCTGGAGTATTCCGACCGATGCCGAAGAGCTTTGGATTACCGCAGTTAAAAGCGCACCCACCAAAACACCCAAAATGGGATTTTCGAACATCAAGAACATATTTGCAAATTCGGGAACCTCGGCAAGCCCCTTTACAGAGGCTGACATTGTGTCCATTCCGAACATAAGCGTTGCAAACCCCAAAAGGATTGTTCCCACATCTTTTTTCTTGTCGCTTTTTGCAAACATCGTTAAAGCAATGCCTACAAGTGCCAAAATCGGTGTAAAGGTCGACGGCTTAAACAGGGCGAGAATGGGGTTGTCACCTGAAATGCCGCCCAGGCTTAAAATCCACGCAGTAACCGTCGTTCCGACATTTGCTCCCATAATAACGCCGATTGCCTGTTTAAGAGACATAAGTCCCGAGTTTACAAAGCCCACAACCATAACCGTTGTGGCTGAAGAGCTTTGAATAATTCCCGTAACCACAAGACCCGTTAAAAGACCTGTGATTTTTCTTCCCGTAAGGCGTCCCAAAATGTTTTTAAGTCCGCCGCCCGCTCTTTTTTCAAGGGCGTCACCCATAACATTCATTCCGAAAAGAAACAAACAAAGTCCGCCTATTAGCGAAAGTACCTGTGCATAACTCATTGTATTATCCTCCCTAAAAAATTCAATTATGAGCACAGTATATCACAGGAATTTTACCCATTCAACAGATTAAACACAATTTTAACCTACTTTTCTTCAAAGCTTTACGCAGTTTTTACAAATATTACACATCGGCGATTTAAAACGGGCTTTGGTGTTGACATCGGCGATTTAAAATGATAAGATTTAGTTGGTGATTTATTTGACTGATGAAAAGATAACCGAAAATTTGAATACAGAAATTATAGGCAGAAATGTTATTGTAAAGCAGGAGGTTAATTCCACCAACGATTTGGCGAAGGAGCTTGCAAAGGGCGGAGCGCCTGACGGCACTTTGGTTTTGGCTCATTCACAGACATCGGGAAGGGGCCGAATAGGCAGAAGCTTCTTTTCCCCTTTGGGAAGCGGGATTTATGCCACCCTTATTCTTCGCCCCAATGTACCGCTTCAAGACATTACTCTGATTACAGAGATGGCTTCCCTCGGGATTTTAAACGCCATTGAGAGGGTGTGCTCACTCAAGGCTCAAATTAAGTGGGTGAACGATATTTTCATAAACGGCAAAAAGGTTTGCGGAATTTTAACCGAAGCAAATATTAACCCGGAGCTTAAAAACGCCGACTACATAATTTTGGGGTTCGGAATAAATGTTAAAGCTGCGACTTTCCCCAAGGATTTGGAGGGCATTGCCACCTCCCTTGAAAACGAATGCGCCTTTGCGGTTTCCAAAACCGCCCTTTTGCGTGAAATTTTAAGAGAGCTTGACCAACTTTACAAAACCTTTGAAACGGGGGATTTTTTGGACGAATACCGCCGCCGCTCGTGGGTTTTGGGAAAAGATATCCGTGTTTTTTGCGGGGACGAAAGCTTTTTGGCAAAGGCTTTGGCAATTGATGACCGAGGCGGACTTGTGATTGAGCGAAACAACAAGCAAGAGACCCTTTATTTCGGCGAGGTCTCGATTAGGACAGTTAAAAA
>CAZTEA010000069.1:0-6677 GCA_964612315.1 uncultured Oscillospiraceae bacterium
CCGTTCATCATTTCTTGGATATATCCTTCTGCCTTACCGGTTGATTGTTGCTGACGGATAAAATATTTTGCGCTTCCGCCGCCTGCTTTTTTGGAAACAAAGCTCATAAACAGAACGCCGATAAACATAATAAGGGTCATCCAAAGGCTGTAATAAAACATTGCAAAAAGGACACCGATAACAACAGAGCCGGCTCTGATAATTGAGGGCAATGCTTGGGAAACCAACTGACGGAGGGTGTCAATATCATTGGTGTAATGACTCATTATATCTCCGTGCTTATGAGTGTCAAAGTATTTTATCGGAAGGTTTTGCATACCGTTAAACATTTTTATACGGAGCTTTGACAAAAATCCTTGAGTGATGTATGCCATAAGCTGAGTATGAATAACTGTTGCAATCAAAGCCAAAATGTAAACTATACCGATGAATACGATATATTTTAAAATCACCGGATATGCGGCATTCCAATCTCCGACTTTGCTGTAATCGTCAATAATTTGAATTACTTTTTGGATGATAAAGTCCGGAATAACCGCCACCACAGCGGCAAAAAGAATACAAACTATTGTTACGGGAAGTAAAACCGGGTAAAATCTGAAAAGTGTTTTTAAAATGCGTCCGAATGTGCCTTTTTTTGCTTTTTTGAATTTGGGCTTAGTTGTTGGCTGCTTCATCGCAATCACCTCCGTTTTGCTGTTCTTCGTATACTTCACGGTATATTTCGTTTGAATCGAGAAGCTCGCTGTGAGTTCCGATTCCTGCAATACCGCCGTTTTCCATAACTATTATCATATCTGCATCCATAACCGAAGTAACACGCTGAGCGATAATAATTTTTGTGGTTTCGGGTATGAACTTTTTAAATCCGTCTCTGATAAGTGCGTCGGTTTTTGTATCAACCGCCGATGTGGAGTCATCGAGAATAAGTATTTTCGGATTTTTAAGAAGGGCTCTGGCAATGCAAAGACGCTGTTTTTGTCCGCCGGAAACATTGGTTCCGCCCTGCTCAATTCGGGTGTTGTAGCCATCGGGGAAGGTATTTATAAACTCGTCCGCCTGAGCCATTTTGCAAGCCGCAATGATTTCCTCGTCGGTTGCATTTTCATTGCCCCAGCAAAGATTTTCACGGATTGTTCCCGAGAAAAGGAGGTTTTTCTGGAGAACCATTGAAACGCTGTTTCTCAAAGCGTCCAGTTCGTAGTCACGAACATCGATACCACCGACTGAAATACTTCCCTCGGTAACATCGTAAAGCCTCGGAATAAGCTGAACAAGGGAGGATTTTCCCGAACCTGTTCCGCCGACAATTCCTACGGTCATACCTGATTTTATATGTAGGTTAATGTCGGAAAGAGAGTTTTTCTTTGCCTTTTTCGAATATTTGAAGTTTACATTGTTAAAGTCAATGCTTCCGTCTTTGACTGTTGCAACGGCATTTTCCTTTTCGCAAAGAGAGGAGTCTTCGTCCAAAACTTCAATAATACGCTTTGCGGATTCTGCGGACATTGTTATCATAACATAAATCATTGAAAGCATCATAAGCGCCATCAAAATCTGCATTCCGTATGTGAGCATAGCCGAAATTTGACCTACATCAACGCCGCCGATGTGCTTAATTGCCATTTGTGAGCCGATAAGAAGAATGCAAATCCAGTTGAAGTTCATACAAAACTGCATTAAGGGCGTGTTAAGAGCGACAATTCTTTCGGCGTGTGTAAATTCCTGTCTTATATCCTCTGCCGCATTTTTAAACTTTTTCTTTTCGTAGTCTTCTCTTGAGAAACCTTTTACAACACGCATTGCCCGGGCGTTTTCCTCGATGGATTCGTTGAGTCGGTCATATTTTTTGAAAACTCTGCGAAATGCCGGCATAGCTTTCCTGCTTATCCAGTAAAGACCAACACCCAAAACGGGAACGACAACAACGAATGAGGTTGCCAATGCACCGCCCATAATATATGCCATTATAACGGAAAAAATCAGCATAAGAGGGCTTCTTACAGCGGTTCTGATAAGCATCATAAACGACATCTGGACATTTGCGACATCCGTTGTCATTCTTGTAACCAAGGACGATGATGAGAATTTATCTATATTCTCAAAGCTGTAGCTTTGTACCTTGTGAAACATATCCTGTCGTAAATTTTTGGCAAATCCTGCCGCTGATTTTGAGGCGGTAAAAGCGGCTGCTGCTCCACATCCCAAAGATGCAAAAGCGGCAATTGCCAACAAACCGCCGATTTTCAATACTTCGTTCATTTGAGTGCCATCTTTTACCTGGTTTACAAGGTCTGCTGTTACGAATGGTATAAATGTTTCGATAAGCGCTTCGCCAAACATAAAAACCAATGTAAGTATTGCTGGAACTTTATATTGCCGTATTGATTTCATTAGCTTTTTAATCATTTTTCGTATCCTCCTTTAAAATGTCATAAACTTTATCCAAAAGGGTCACCAAAGTTGAAAGTTCTTCTTTTGTGAGCCCGTTTTTGAATTTGTTTTCCATATAATTGCGGTGAGTTCTGCATTCTTTTTGCACATCATATGCTTTTTGAAGAAGCGTTACACTTCGCTGGCGGCGATCGTTTTCGCAAACGGAAATCGCAATAAATCCGTTTTTCTCCATTCGCTTCAAAATGCCGATAACGGTAGAATGCTTCAAATCAAAATGCTTTTCAAGCTCACGCTGAGTGGCGTCTTCGCCTTTTTTGAACATATAATGCAATATGTCCATTTGAGCACGGGTTAAGTCGAATTTTTTTCCGCTTAGGTTTCCCGCATGGCGAAAGCCTTCGTGGATTTTTTTGAATCTGTAACCCAAATCTCCGGGTTCCATTTTTTCACCTCCTTAAAAACTGTAGCACGCTTCATATTTTACAACATTTTTTACGATATGTCAAGTCGTATTTTGTAATTTTTTGGCTTACGATTTATTTGAAAATAAAAAGGAAAATTTTACCAATTAAGCGAAATAAAATAAAAGAAGTACAAAAGAGAGGATGGGCTGAAAAATGGAAACAAAACTAAATTACAAAGACGGCATTTTAAGAGCGGAGCTTTCAGGGGAGATAGACCATTCTGTAACGGACAGCCTTAGGTGCGAGCTGGATTGTGAAATAGAAACACGGTGGATAAGAAAACTGGTTTTTGATTTCAAAAAGGTAAGCTTTATGGACAGCTCGGGCATTGGTGTTGTTGTGGGCAGATACAAAAAAATTGACGCCCTGGGCGGAGAAACCGTGCTGGTTAATGTTTGCAGTCAAGTGGAAAAAATTCTTGAAATTTCGGGCATAAAAACGATAATAAAATGTTTTAAAGGGGAGGAAGAGGATGAATAATTATATGAAGCTGGAGGTTCCGGCTAAAAGTTGTAACGAGGCGTTTGTGCGTGCTGTTGTAGGTGCTTTTGCAGGACAGATGGACCCGACAATAGAGGAAATTGCGGATATAAAAACCGCTGTTTCCGAAGGAGTTACGAATGCCATAATTCATGGGTACGAGGATATGAAAGGGGTTGTGACAATTATATGCCGCAACGAGGAAAACATTATCGAGATAGTAATCGAGGATAAGGGCAGAGGAATTTCGGATATAGACAAGGCACGAGAGCCTCTTTATACTTCAAAACCCAATGAGGAGCGGAGCGGAATGGGCTTTACAGTTATGGAAACCTTTATGGATATATTGCTTGTTGAATCCGAGGCAGGGAAAGGAACAAGACTTACCATGCGAAAAAGGATTGGAAGATAAATGGAGAAAAATATCGGTCAGCAAAAGCTTATTGAACTGGCGCAAGCCGGCAATTTTGAAGCAAGAAGTTTTATGTTTGAAAATAATGTGGGTTTGGTTCGCTCGTGCGTTAAGCGGTTTTTAGGCAGAGGCTATGAAACAGAGGACTTGTTTCAGGTAGGTTCAATCGGATTGGTTAAAGCTATCGAGCGTTTTGATTTAACCTTGGGATTGCAGTTTTCCACATATGCGGTTCCGATGATAATGGGTGAAATCAGAAGATACATAAGAGATGACGGCATTATAAAGGTGAGCCGAAGCATAAAGGAACTGTCAAGCCGTGCGGCAATGGCGAGAGAGGCTCTTGTGCGTGAAATGGGAGAAGAGCCGAAAATTTCGGAAATTGCGGCAAAAATAGGAGAGCCTGCGGAGGAGGTGGCGGCGGCTTTTGAGGCGACGGCAAAACCGGAATCTTTATATGCCAAGCCATTAGACGGACAAAAAGACGGACAGGCCTTAATAGACAAAATTCAAAGCGAGAAAAGCTGTGAAGATGAGGTAGTGAACAGAGTTTTGATTTCTTCGGCACTTAAGACTTTAAACGAGCGGGAACAAAAAATTATTATACTCAGGTATTTTAGGCGAAAAACGCAAACCCAAATTGCGAATATGCTCGGAATTTCTCAAGTTCAGGTTTCGCGTATAGAAAAGAAGGTTTTAAGCGGATTAAAAGAAAAAATTGAGGAAAAATAAAGGAAAGACGCTCTTGGTGCAGAATATTTTCAGATAAAGGAGCGGTTTCTATGGAGCAGGGTGTTAAAAGAAATGATTATATACGACTAAGTGTTTTATGTGCTATATTGTTTGAACTTTTTTTGGGACTTTGGGCGCTTTATAATGCTATGGAGGCAAAGGAAGAATTTAAGCGGTCAAATTTTGACAAGGGAGAGGAAAAGGCGGAAAATGCAAAAAAACTCTGTTTGTTTTGCGTGATTGCGGGATTGATTAAGTGGATGAGTGTGGCGCTTTTTCTTTTTATCTCTGTTATTTTATAAATGAGTAAGCACTTCGAAATTTGCCCATTTCGAAGTGCTTGTTTTTTTGATTATTTCAAAGATAGAGTATCTTGTGCAAGATTACTCTTATTGATATGTTTTTCAAGGATTTCCGTTGCGGTTATCACAAAACGGACACACGGACGAGCTTTATAGTATTCATCGGTACGCTTTTCGGGAACGCTGCCTTTTGTGGTTTTTATATTTTCCAAAAGCTCTCGGCATACAATTGTTTGATGAGCCTCTTTGAAATCTTGTGCAAGATTTTGAATTGCGGCGTAATGGTCTTTTTTGGCTTCAAAATCATCAGGATTTGAATAGCCTGACAGCAACCCCAAAACCATAAACATTCCGGAAACCGCACCGCAAACTTCACGAAGTCTGCCCATTCCCCCTCCGAAAGAGGAAGAAAGCTTCATAAGGGTATCGAAATCCAAATCGATTTTATCGGCAAATGCGCCCACAACGGATTGTGAGCAGTTGTAGCCTTGTGTGAATAGTTCGGCAGCAATTTTGCTGCGATTTTCTTGATTGTTCATATTAAACACTCTCCTGATATTGCTATTATGCCACAATTTTCGGTTTGTGTCAACACAATAACTTGTAAATTTGCAAAGAGCTGTATAAAATCCTTAAAAACACTTGCAAAAATTACAAAAATTGTGTATAATATTCTTTAAGTGTAAATGTAGGAAAGGGGCGCTTTAAGTGGCTAAAGAATTACCAAAGACATACGACCCTCAAACAGTTGAGGACCGTATATATAAGAAGTGGGTGGAAAAGGGTTATTTCCACACACAAATAGATGAAAACAAGAAACCGTTTACAATTGTTATTCCGCCGCCCAATGTTACGGGTCAGCTTCATATGGGTCATGCTCTTGACGAAACTTTTCAAGATATTATTATCAGAACAAAGAGAATGCAAGGCTATGCGGCTCTTTGGGTTCCGGGAACAGACCATGCGGGAATTGCAACTCAAATTAAGGTGGAGGAAAACCTCAGAAAGGAAGAGGGGCTTACCCGTTACGATTTGGGACGAGAGAAGTTTTTGGAGCGTGTTTGGGCGTGGAAAGAGCAGTACGGTAACAGAATTATCAGTCAAATTAAAAAGCTCGGATGCTCTTGTGACTGGGAAAGAGAACGCTTTACCATGGACGAGGGCTGTTCAAAGGCGGTTCGCGAGGTTTTTGTTAATCTTTACGAAAAGGGTCTTATTTATCAGGGAACGAGAATTATTAACTGGTGTCCGAGCTGTATAACGGCTTTGTCCGATGCCGAGGTTGAATATGCGGAGCAGCCGGGACATTTTTGGCATATTAAATATCCTTTCTCCGACGGAAGCGGCGAGGTTATTATTGCAACAACAAGACCGGAGACTTTGCTTGGTGATACGGCGGTTGCGGTTCATCCCGATGATGAAAGATACAAGGATTTAGTAGGAAAAACTTTGATTCTTCCTTTGGTTGGCAGGGAAATTCCGCTTATTGCCGACGAATATGTCGATAAGGAATTCGGTACGGGCTGTGTTAAGATAACACCGGCTCATGACCCTAACGATTTTGAGGTTGGAAAGCGCCATAACCTTGAAGAAATCAGGATTTTAAATGATGATGCAACGGTTTCCAAGGAAGGCGGAAAGTACGCAGGGCTTGACCGTTATGCGGCAAGAGAGGCAATTGTTGCAGATCTTGAAGCCGAGGGATATCTCATTAAGGTTGAAGAACACGCTCATAATGTGGGTCAATGTTATCGCTGCGGAACAACCGTTGAACCGATTACCTCAAAGCAATGGTTTGTTAAAATGGAACCGCTTGCAAAAGAGGCAATCCGGGTTGTTGAAGAAAAAGAAGTGGAATTTATTCCGGACAGATTTTCAAAGACATATATG
>CAZTEA010000070.1:0-6666 GCA_964612315.1 uncultured Oscillospiraceae bacterium
GCCGGGACCCACCATAATTCCATTTTCTTTGGCGTAGTTTATAAAATCCCATACAATCAGGAAATATTCCACATAACCCATGGATTTTATGGTTTCCAATTCATAGTCGAGTCTTTGTTTGATTTCGCCGTTATCATCGGGAAAACGCTCCGAAAAGCCACGGAGACAAAGCTCGGTCAAATATTCAAAAGCGCTGTAACCCTCGGGTAGAGCAAATTCCGGAAGATGAAGCTTTCCAAACTCAATTTCAACATTGCATAAATCAGCGATTTTCTGTGTGTTTTCGATAGCTTCCGGAATATATGAAAAAAGTTCTGTCATTTCGGTTTCGGATTTAACGTAAAGCTCCTGCGATTCCATTTTCATTCGGTCATCATCATTTACGGTTTTTCCCATTTGTATACACATCAGGATATCCTGATATTCGGAATCTTCTTTTTTTACATAATGAATATCGTTGGTTGCAACAAGATTAAGCTCCATTTCCCGAGCAAGGGAAATAAGCTGGCTGTTCAGCTTTTTCTGGTCATACAGCCCGTGATCCTGAATTTCTATATAGAAATTTTCTTTTCCGAATATTTTAACGAGTTTTTCGGCGGTATTTCTCGCTTCACCGGGATTGCTGTTTAAAAAATGGCGTGAGATAACGCCGAACATACAGCCGCTTAAAGCAATGATACCTTCGCTGTGTTTTTCGAGAATTTCCAAATCGACACGGGGTTTGTAATAAAAGCCGTCAACCCATCCGAAGGAAACTATTTTCATAAGGTTTTTGTATCCTGTCTCATTTTTGGCGAGCAAAATAAGGTGGTAATTGGTGGAGTCAAGCTCGTGAACCTTATCACACCTGCTGCGCTGCGCAACATATACTTCACAGCCGAGGATAGGTTTGATTCCGATTTTTTTTGCATATTCGTAAAAATCGATAACTCCGTACATATTTCCGTGGTCGGTAATTGCCATGGCTGTCTGTCCCAATTCTTTTGCTCGGTCGAGAATTTTGGGTATAGTGCCTTCTCCGTCCAAAAGGCTGTATGCCGTATGAGTGTGAAGATGAACAAAAGACATAAAATTTCCTCCTTCCTCAGAGATTTTCGGCAATCTTTAAAATCCTTTTAATTCGGTGATTTACCCCGGATTTTGTAAGAGGAGGATTTAAAAGAGCGCCAAGAGCATCAAGGCTTAAATCGTTATGTTTTTTTCGAAGCGTGGCGATTTCCTGCAAGTCCTCGCTTATTGCCTCCAAACCTATATTTTCTTCAATTTTGTTTATTGCGTGAATTTGCTTTGCCGAAGCGGTTAAAACCTTGTCCATATTGGCGGTTTCGCTGTTGGAGGTTCGTGTAAAATCACTTCGGACTTCACGCTCGATTTTTATATTTAAATATTCCATATACGAAGCGGTTGCGCCGAGATAAGAAAGAACATCGCAAATTGTGTCGCTTGCCTTGGCGTAAACCACACATGAGCCTTTTCGAAAAACTTTTTTAAAGGAAAATCCCAAATCGCAGAGAAAACGCAAAAAATCTTCGGTTAAAAGCTCGTATCTGGTTAAAAATTCCATATTGTAATTTTTGTTGGGGTCGATTACAGTGCCGCCTCCCAAAAAAGCGCCTCGCAGAAAAGCTCTTTTACAGCAATCTTTTTCAACAGCCTCCGGTGTTATGCGAAATTTTATGTTATTTTCGCAAAGTCGGAGGGAATATAGGCATTTTGCCACAATTCCCGGCTCTGTGCATAAAACCGTGTAATATTTTCCGTCCTTTGTGGTCTCGCCGGAAAATCCGAAAAGACTTTTAAGCAAGGAACAGAATTTTTTTGCCGCCAAATCACTTTCGCTGACTACTCTGATGCAACTTGGGGTTATGCTCCCGGAAAAAAGAAGCATACCGAAAAGCTCTGCTCGGTCACAGCAGAGAGAGGAGTTCTTTGTTTCAATAAGCGGTTTCTTTGTTTTTTGCGAGAATGATTCCATAAAAAATTATCCTTGTTTTTTCAGTAGTTTTTCAATAATTGTGCTAAGTGCGGTACTGTTGTGGCGAATTAAGCCGGGCGGAATTATCTCCACCAAATTTGACTCAATGATTTTTATACCGGCGGAGCGGATTTTGTCTTTATCTCCGACTACGGGAGTTGCACCGTCTTTAATATATGTAAAAAGCAAGTCGTTTTCGATTTTTCCGCAGTTAACAACACAGAAATCTATAAAATTCGGAGATGTATGCTTTAAAATTGCATCCACATGGTCAAATGCGCTGTAGCCGTCGGTTTCTCCGGGCTGGGTCATGATATTGTTGATATAAACCGTTTTTGCTGTGGCGTTTTGAATTGCTTCGACTATCCCGGGAACCAAAAGATTCGGCATAACGCTGGTGTAAAGACTGCCGGGACCGAGAATTATCAAATCCGCCTCAAAAATAGCCTCCAGAACTTCGGGCAGGGGTTTAATTTCACAGCTGCCGTCAGTAGGCTTTATATAAACTTCGGCTATTTTGCTTTTGTATTCGTGAGTGCAATGCCCGATATTGGATTCGCCCGCAACCATCAT
The DNA here is from genome assembly GCA_964612315.1 of uncultured Oscillospiraceae bacterium. Lineage (GTDB taxonomy): Bacteria > Bacillota > Clostridia > Monoglobales > Monoglobaceae > SIG454. The sequence goes on from CAZTEA010000070.1 coordinate 2,549, forward strand.
TTTGTTTTCAAGCCTTGCGTAAAGGGAAACATCGCTGTCCGTAACGGGGATAACTCGCCCTGTGACACGAAGTACATCGCTTAATTTCCGAACGGCGTCAACAAAATTGCCGTCGGAAATCCCGGTCATTGCCGCCAAAAACAAATTTCCGAAGCTTTGCCCCCGAAGTTTTCCCTCGGGAAAGCGATACATCAAAAGCTCTTTTATTATGGGTTCTGTTTCGGAAAGAGCGGTAAGACATTGCCGAATATCGCCTGGAGGCAGCATTCCCAAATCTTCACGAAGTTGCCCGCTTCCGCCGCCGTCATCGGCAACGGTAACAATTGCGGTAACATTTTTTGAAACGGTTTTTAATTTCTTAAGCATAACAGAAAGTCCTGTTCCGCCGCCTATGCAAACAATTTTTGGTTCATTCGTCAAAAAAGGTCGGTTTTGCGATTTATTTGTATCGGACAAATTTGCCATAAAATCAGACACCTTTCTGAATATCTCTGTGGGTTGACAAAACATTGTGGTGATTTGCTTTAAGCTTTTTAAAAAGTCCCTCGGCAATTGTCACGCTTCGGTGGTGACCTCCGGTACAGCCGATGGAAATTACGAGCTGAGTTTTGCCCTCTTCTATGTAATGGGGAATGAGATATTCGACCATATCGGATAGCTTTTCCAAAAATTCACGGCTTTGCTCAAAATCCATAACATAGTCAAAAACACAGCTCTCAAGTCCCGTATGATTTTTCAATTCGGGAATATAAAAGGGGTTCGGAAGAAATCTTACATCAAAAACCAAGTCGGAATCAAGCGGTATTCCGTATTTGAATCCGAATGACATAACATTTATTATAAGACCGTCAAATTTCAGATTGCCCGAATATATTTCGGAAATCTGGCGTGAAAGCTGAGAGCTTTTCAGCATGGAAGTATCCAAAATGTGAGTTGCTCTTTTTCGGACATCGGCAAGAATTTCCCTTTCCTTTTCAATTCCGTCGATTATTCTGCCGCCCATTGAAAGGGGGTGCTGTCTTCGAGTTTCCTTGTAGCGCTTTATAAGGGTGTCGTCCGATGCCTCCAAAAATAACAGCTCGTAGCTGTGTCCTGCGGCAGTAAGCTCTTCAAGACTGGAAGAAAGCTCGGAAAACATATTTCCGCTTCGGATATCGCAAACGATTGCAATACCCTTTGAGGTGTCGTTGGAGCGGTAAAGTTCAACAAATTTCAAAAGAAGCTGAGGAGGCATATTGTCTATACAGAAATAGCCGATATCTTCAAGACATTGTATTGCTCGTGATTTTCCGGCTCCGGAAAGTCCTGTAATTATAATCAAATTCATTTGTATACCTCCGAAAATTAAAATTCGCCGATAAATTTTACTTCAGGCTCAAGATGAACGCCGAATTTATCATATACGGTTTTTTGCGTATATTTAATTAAATCTGAAACATCTTTTGCGGTTGCGCCGCCAATATTTATAATAAAGCCTGCGTGTTTTTCGGAAATTTGCGCTTTGCCGACAGTATATCCCTTAAGATTTGCTTGCTCGATAAGTGCGCCGGCAAAATGTCCCTCAGGTCTTTTAAATGTGCTTCCGGCGCTGGGCTTGTCAAGAGGCTGCTTGGATGTGCGGCGTTCTTTTAAATCCTCGGTCTTTGTCTTTATTTCTTCTTTGTTGCCGAGGGTGAGGGAGAGCGTGCAATCGGTTATAATATAGTTGTTTTCGGTAAATAAAGTGTGTCTGTAACCGAATTTGCAATCCTTTGCCGAAACGGTTTTAACTCCGCAGTCGGGGTCAACATAGGTGACATTTAATACGGCAGAGGAAATTTCTTCTCCGTAAGCTCCGGCATTCATACAAATCGCACCGCCCAAAGAGCCGGGAATGCCCGAGGCAAATTCAAAGCCTGTAAGCGAATTTTCAAAAGCAACATTTGCAATCTTTGAAAGCAGAGCACCGCTTTGAGCGGCAATCTCCGTATCGCTGACCGAGATTTTGTTCATATTTTTCAAAAGAATTACCATCCCACGAATACCCTTGTCTCCAACCAAGATATTTGAGCCGTTTCCGATAACGGTAATCGGAATATCTTTATCCTTTGCCAGATTTAAAAGGGCATAAATTTGCTGAGCGTTTTCGGGGAAAACCGCAAAATCCGCATTTCCGCCGATTCGGAAAGTGGTGTGATTTTTCATGGGCTCGTTTTCTTTAACATTTTCACCAACGATGGATTTAATTTTTGTTAATATCATAACTTCTCCAATCTAAAAGGAATAATCGAAATATTTGTTTTTGTTTTTAAGGTGTTCGATAAGGGTGTCGGCATTTCGGTTTATAACCAGCTCTTCGGGAAAATCGCAGTCGGAAAGAAGTTTGGCGGCATCGCCGAGCATTCCGATATGTGCGGAAATGTGAGCGTCCGAGCCTACGGCAATTTTTGTGCCGTATTTTTTACAGCAAAGAATGATTTCACGGCAAACTTCTCTCTGGACGGGATTTTCAATGGTAAAACGGTTGACCTCAATGCAGACATCGGCATCTTTTGCGGCTTTTATAACAGTATCCTTGTCAAAGTCAAAGCCGCCTCTGCCGGGATGACCGAGTATGTCAACATAAGGATTTTTCAAAACATTGAGCCATGTTTTGGTGTGATCCTTATCGGATTGGTTTTTATATGTTATTCTGTGCAAAGAAGCAAGCACGATACCGAGATTTTTCAAAATGTTTTCGGGAATATCAAGCTCACCGCCTGTTCCCACAATATTAGCTTCCGTTCCGTAAAGCATTTTCATTCCGTAAAGAACGGGAGGAAGGGTTTTCAAATTTTCAAAGTGCCACGGATGCGGAGCGTCCTCCATGGACGGTCCGTGGTCGGTCATACAAAGAAGCTCAAGCTTTGCGCTTTTTGCCGCTTTGATGTTTTCTTCAAGAGTCGAATATGCATGGCTGCTTGCCACGGTATGAGTGTGAGTGTCGGTAAGTATTTTCAAAATGTTAAGTCCTTTCCCGAAAAATTAGAGTTCCATTTGTTCCATAATTCTTTTGTTAAGCTCTTCTGCTGCATTATACCCCATTCTGCGCTGACGGTTGTTCATTGCCGCAACTTCGAAAATGATTGCAAGGTTTCTGCCGGGACGAACGGGAATGGTCAAAGAAGGAATGTCTATACCCAAAATATTCGTATATTCGTCCAAAAGCCCGAGGCGGTCGTATTGCTTGCCTTTTTGCCAAGTTTCAAGATGAATTACAAGATCGATTTTTTCGGTGTCTTTAACTGCGCCCATACCGAATATCTTCTTAACATCGATAATTCCGATGCCTCGAAGTTCAATAAAGTGACGAATAATTTCGGGCGAAGAACCAACCAAAGATTTTGAAGAGACTTTTTTGATTTCCACAGCATCGTCGGCAACAAGGCGGTGACCTCGTTTCATAAGTTCAACGGCGGATTCGCTTTTTCCGACTCCGCTTTCACCCAAAATCAGTATGCCCTCGCCGTAAACCTCAACCAAAACGCCGTGTCGGGTAATTCTCGGCGCAAGTTCCACATTCAAAAACGCAATAAGGGCACTCATAAATGCAGAAGTAGAGCTGTTTGTGCGAAGAATGGGAGTCTCGTGTTTCTTGGCGGATTCCAGCATTTCGGGAAAAATCGGGATATTTCTTGCAACAATGATTGCGGGAACATTTTTATCAAAAAAGCTGTTTAAATGACTGTACCTTTCTTCGGGGGTCATATCTTCAAGGTAAGAGTGTTCAACCTTACCGAATATTTGAAGTCTTGAGGAGTCAAAATAATCAAAGAAGCCCACAATCTGAAGACCAGGGCGGTTGACATCGGCAGAGTCGATTAAAACTTCCTTTTCGGGGAGATAAACCGATTCAAGTTTAAATTCTCCTATAATTTTATCCAGACTTACAGTAAAATTTTCAGCCATAATAAAAATCCTTCTTCCTTATGTAAGCATTTAAGCAAAATATCATAATTATATTATACTATATTTTTTGAATTTTGCAACGGAAATTCATAATTTGGAAAGAATTTTTAAAAAAATTTAAAAAAGTACTTGCAATTTGTTTAAATATCTGATATAATAGTGCAAGTTGATATGGAAGAATGCTATTTAGG
>CAZTEA010000071.1:0-6664 GCA_964612315.1 uncultured Oscillospiraceae bacterium
GGTTAAGGGGATCCGGTCCGAAAAATGAATTAAATACGCCCGGAGTGTTTGAAACCGATTTATCCTGCACCAGGGCAAGCTTTGAAAGAGCTTCCGTAAATCCGCCTTGACCGTTGAGAACAGCCGCAATAACCGCAACAATTCCCGCAAGCATTATTATACCCTGAATGAAGTCATTTATAGCAGTTGCCATATATCCGCCCGCAATAACATAAATTCCCGTTAAAATTGCCATCACGATAACGCAAACCGAATAGTCAATACCGGGAAACGCCATACTAAAAAGTCTTGAAAGACCATTATAAAGAGACGCCGTATAAGGAATTAAAAAAACAAACACGATAAGCGATGCAACAATTTTCAAGCTGTTACTTCTGTATCTTTTGCCGAAAAACTCCGGCATTGTTGCGGTTTTAAGATGCTGACTCATAAGTCTTGTTCTTCTTCCGAGAACAACCCAAGCCAGCAACGAGCCCAAGACTGCGTTTCCTATTCCTATCCAAGTTGACGCAATTCCGAATTTCCAGCCGAACTGACCTGCATAACCCACAAAAATTACCGCCGAAAAATAAGAAGTTCCGTATGCAAAAGCCGTAAGCCACGGACCTACATTTCGTCCGCCCAGAACAAATCCCGAAACTCCGTTTGAATGTCGTCTGCAATAGAAGCCTACGCCAATCATAACCGCAAAAAATACCACCAACATTACAATTTTAGCAAACATAAAATCTGCTCCTTCCTTTATTTTCCAGAAGGTATAAAAAACGCCCTCTGAAATTGATTTCAGAGGGCGAGAAACTGTCCCGCGGTACCACCTCAGTTTGCCAAAGTCTCACAACCTCAGCCTTTACGGGTACATAAAATACCCTTGTGCTGTAACGGGCACCCCCGTAGCCGCCTACTAAAAAATTCTTTCGGAGCTCAGCTCTCGGAATGTATTCAAATAAACCTATCTTACTGCCTCGCACCGCCCGGCAGCTCTCTGAAAGAATCGGAAAATTCTACTTGTTTCCGGTCATCGCCTTTATTAACTATTTCAGTTTACCACATTATTTTTAATCTGTCAACATTTTACTTTAATTTTTTTAATACTCCAAAACAACCATTGCCCAGTTTTCGATTTTTTCGATTTTAAGCGTAACATTTCCGTCGCTGTCCTGTCCAAAGACAATTTCCTCGTTTGTCGGCGCAAGGTACGCTTTTTTCACCTTTTCATCAATCTTTATCTGTGCATTTGTATTGTAAACCGGAACAATATCTTCAATAATTTCCGTATTTTCCCCTCTCTTTACAGGGCTTGCATAAAGGAAGTGCGCAACATATCTGTTTTCTCTTGTCTGTTTGTTAAGAGTTACAATCCCCTGTGCCAAAAGGTCGGTTTTTACCGTTTTTTCATTGTTCAAAAGGCGGTCAAGCGCATAACATACCGTCTTTTTAAGACTAAGACTGCCCATCTTCGCATATTCGCCGAAAATTTCCCAGGCAATATAAATTCCATCTTTACCCTCCACTATTCCGCATCCGGTATCCTCAGGATTGTTCGGAGTATGGAGATGCGAACAAAAATGTGCGGCTGTTCTGTTAAAATAGGGATTTTCCATTTTTGCAAATTCTTTGCCGTTTTTATTTTCAATTTTATAAGACGGCGAATACATAACGAATGCCGTGCTGTTGTATACATCAATGGGGAAGTCGGGTCTTAGATAGCTTATATCAAAATTGCTTTTGCCGACATACTCTGCACCGAAATCAAAGCTGAAAGCATTTTTCTCCAAATCAACACCCGATTGACCGCTGGCAAGAATTTTTCCGCCATTTTCAACAAACTTTTTAAGCTTTGACGAAAGCTCGTCGTTCATAAATATTTTATCCGGAAGAACAATAACCTTATATTTATCAAAATTCTCCTCGGCATCGATTACATTAAAGAGGTATTTTCCCTCCAACATAATACGAACCGCTCCGCTGTCGATTTCATTGGTATTTGCCATCTGTCCGAGACTGAACGTTGTGTTTACCGCTTCATAAGAAAGGATTGCAACATCCACAACGGGAGTTACATTATCGAGCCACGCTTCTCTTGCCTCAAGCTCCTTATAACCGGCACCGATAAGGTTGTATGTAACCATATCCATATTTCCCAAGGGATGCATTTGGTCTCCTATTGAGCATTTTGCCCCGAAAGCCGCAGAAAGCGCAACCTCGTATCTTATTGCGTTAGGATGCTTAAATCCGCCGAATTCACCCCAAGATTTGTGGAACTTACCTGTCATACCAAGATAATCCATACCCAATGTCCTGCTGTATGTCGCAGAAAGAGGGAAATGGTCATATCCCCAACCGCCGGTTGGAAGACTTTCAAGCTCCAAATGAGTGTTTGTGTGTGCCAAATCCCGTCTGCCACGCATAATGTGTCCCGCATTATGAAAAACGGGAAGCCCCGGCTTAACGCTGTCTATAGCTTCTCTTACAGCCTTGGCATATCTTAAATAAGTGTAATCCGCCAATGCTTCAACCTCTTTATCATCATACGGGTCTTTGCCCATTTCTCTGAGCACTCGCATACAATTTTGACAATAACATGGATAAAGACCTACAATATCAAGGAAAATTCCGTCCGCATCATAATTTCTGCAAACCTCTTTAATCTGTTCCAAAAGGTAATCAAGATAAGGCGAATTCATACACATTCTGTGATATCCCGGACCTCGCATATCACGAGCCCACGTGGTGGACTCGTCCTTGTTTCTTATAAGCCACTCAGGATGGCGCTTTGCCATTTTTTCATCAAGACCCGCAGAAAGATATACCGGCGTATTTACCCCGATTTCGTGAGCCGCCTCGATTTCCGCTTTCAGTAAATCAAAATTAAGTCCCGGGTGCATTTCGTTTGCTTTTGATGGGTGATACGCCCAGCCGTGATGACACTTTGAAAAAAGCGTTATGGAGTTAACATGCCCCGCTTTTAAAGCCTCCTGAAACTGTTTTTTGTCAAATTTTGAACCTATTCCCGAAATAGCTTCACTTGTGTGAAAATCCAAATGTATCTGTCTGAAATTCATTTTTCCTCCTTGATTACTCAGCCGAATATACTTCCATTATAGCGCAAATAAGCTCTTTTGAAACTTCCTCCGATGCCATGGAAAAGCACGCCGCTGTTCCGTCCTCTGCTTCTTGCAAGCCGCAATAAAGACGGCTTTTCAGTTCTATCGGTATTTCCGCTCTGCAAAGAATTTCTTCTATTGCCGCCATTTTGTCGTATTCTTTTATTTTTATATCGCTAAGTTTTATAATTATTTCTTTTGAGATATCTCCGGGGCATATGCAAACCGTGAAATCGCCCTTTTGCTCCGTTAAAGCGCTTACTTCTTTTCCATCACAATAAACCTCTGCCGCCGCCTGCTCAATATTAACAAATTCAACGCAATATCTGCGGTTTTTCGGAACAACCGAGGTATCACCCTTTGCATTTATCGTAAAGGTTACCTCTTTATCCCAATTAAGCTCAAATACGGTATTTAAAAACGAGCCTTTTTGGTAATTTAGGCTTTCGCCGTCGTCCTCATAAAGCGAAAAGCTGTTATCCGAGTACGGATATACCTTAATTAAAAGATTTTCGGGATTTGAAACATCGTTTATGTTTTCTCTTCCGCCGTCCAGAGGAATAATTCCTCCGCCTTTTACAAACACCGGAATACTTTCATCGTCACGGTAGACATTATACTTTCTTCCGCCTTCATACTCCTTGCCCGTAAAGAAATCAAACCATTTTCCTTCGGGAAGATATGCAACGGATTTTCCCATTCTAAGCTCTTTATCCATAGGGCAGGTTATGGGGGCTGCAATCATTTCAGTTCCGAAATAATATTCATTCCTTATATCCTCGCCTTTTTTTGTGTAATCATAATAATACATTGGGCAAACAAGCGGAATGCCCTTTGTATGAGTCAAATAATTCATCGCATAAAGATACGGAATTAAGCTGTGGCGAAGTCTTAAATACTTTGAAATTATTTTACCGTTCTCTTCTCTGTAAGTCCACGGTTCTTTTCTCGTAAAAGGACCGGGCGCACTATGTAGTCGGTTTATGGGCGAAAACACACCGAGCTGCACCCAGCGAACCTGTAGCTCTTCGTCTCGATAGCCCCATGTGTGCCCTCCTATATCATGACTCCACCAAGTGTATCCGATATTAGATGCCGTTGCCGTAAAATAAGGCTGGAAATTCAGCGCTTTCCATGATATAACCGCATCACCGGAAAAGCCTATCGGATAGCGATGACTTCCGGGGCCCGCATATCTCGACAAAATAAGACCCCTTTTTCCGTTTCTGCAATTATCCAAATAATGAAGATGATTAAGCATCCAAAGCGCCGTCACATTGTCAACCATTGCGCTGTCGCCTTGCTGCCAATCAATCCACCAAAAATCAACCCCATCCCCTTCGTAAGGATGATGAAGATATTTAAAATACGCATCGGCAAACTTTTTGTTGCGTATATCAAAGCTTATCCGCTCTTCATTTTCATAATCCACTCCAAGCTCTTTTGCCATTTCTTTATACATCTTTTCGTAAGCATATACACCGTCGGCAGGGTGAAGGTTAAGTGTTACTTTTAAGTTATTTTTATGCAGATAAGCCAAAAACTCCTTATAATTCGGGAAATATTCCTCATTCCATGTATACCCCGTCCAACCTCTGCCGTATTTTGGCTCAACCTCGGTTATATGCCAATCCATATCGATAACGGCAACGGAAAACGGTATATTTTCCGCCTTAAACCTGTCCATAAGCTCAATATATTCACTTTGAGTGTATTTATGATATCTGCTCCACCAATTGCCCAGAGCAAACCTTGGAATAAGCGGCGTTTTTCCCGTCAATTTATAATACGCCGAAAGGGCCTCAAAATTTTTATGTCCGTATCCGAATATGTATCGGTCAACACAGCCCTCTCTTTTTCTGTCCTCGACCATTCCGTCTTCTGACAAAACCGCCGATTCGCTGTCATCCAAAACATTGAACCAGCCACCCATAATACTGCCCTCAAGCTCCACATCATCTTCCTTAAGATCCAAAGTTTTGGCAGTTCCCGGCATAGCCCCCCAAAGGATATCGTCATAATAGTAAAATCCGCCATCGCAAATTCTTTTTATGCAAAAGGAATACTTGGAAAAAGGCTTTTTGGTATAGGTGATCTCAAGAGCCTCTGTTGTAATTTTTATAAAATCCTCTCTATCCTCATTGATTGTGTATTTCGGAACATCGAAATCACGGTCGATTACAACCTGCGTTGCCCTATCCTCAAATTTACCGTCCTCGCTGTACTCAATTCTCACAAGAGAATCCGTTAAAATCGTAAAACGCCATTTATCGCCTTTGATTACGGCATCTTCTCTGCTTTTCGGTTTCAGTTCAAACATTTCTTATCCCCCTCATCTCTTATCAATAGTTTGCTTTCACCGTAAATATTATGCTACTTTCATCACAAGTGCATTTTACATCATTTAATTTTAAAAGTCAATACATATTTGCATTTTTTTACAACTTATGGTAATATTTATTTATATTAAGTTAAAATCTGCCAAGAGGTGAAAAAAATGACAGCAGTCGGAGTAATTTGCGAATATAATCCTTTCCATAACGGACATAAATATCACTTGGAAAAGGCACGGGAAATCACCGGTGCCGACATTGTCGTCGCATTGATGAGCGGAAATTTTGTTCAGCGTGGTGATGTGGCGGTTTTCGACAAGAAAATCCGTGCAAATGCCGCACTTTTAAACGGAGCCGACCTTGTCATTGAGCTGCCCGCCGTTATGTCTCTATGCTCGGCGGAACGGTTTGCCTCAGCCTCCGTTGAAATTTTAAATGCGCTTAGCGCCATAGATTTCATTTCGTTCGGAGCGGAAAACGCCGATACTGCCTTGCTTGAAAATATTGCAAAAATACTCTGTGAAGAACCACCTTTATTTAAAACACTTCTTGCGGAAAACTTAAATAAAGGTATGTCTTACGCTACGGCAAGGGGCGAGGTAATCTCCTCCCTTTTACCCGAGGCAAAAGAAACTATGGCATCTCCCAACAATATTTTGGCCATAGAATATCTAAAGGCACTTTTAAAATCAAACAGCTCAGCACAACCAACTGTAATCAAGCGTGAGGGAAGCGGATACAACTGTCAAAATATAAGTGACGGATTTATCAGCGCAACAGGGGCACGAAAGCTTATATCCGACGGCATTTCGCTAAGCGGCTTTGTTCCCGATAATACACTTCCGCTTTACAAAAATGCTAAAATTCATAATATTAAAAATATGGAAAAGGCAATAATTGCAAACCTTTGCAAAATGACCACTAAGGAAATACGCTCTCTTCCAGATGTTTCCGAGGGGCTCGAAAACAAAATTTTAAAAGCAGCAAACAGCTGTAACACTTTCGGCGAGCTTTGCGATAATATAAAATCCAAGCGCTACACCCACAGCCGAATCAGGCGAATTGTTTTAAATTCTTTTTTGGGTATAAAAAAGGAGGATTTACTTCCTCCTCAATATATAAAAATTTTGGATTTTAACTGCCATGGACAAAGTTTTTTAAATAAAATAAAACAAGAGGCACTTATGCCTCTTGTTAAAAATTACAATCAAATACGCCGGCTTAACA
>CAZTEA010000072.1:0-6629 GCA_964612315.1 uncultured Oscillospiraceae bacterium
CAATCGGTAAACAATCATACCTCGGCGTTTTTCTTTTTTCTGATAATAGCTTTGAAGCTCTGATTTGTAGTTTGTCAAATCATCCAATTGGATATTTTCAAAATCGTTACCAAAAACCGTCAAAACCCAGTTTTTAGCAGTTTCAATCCCACCATCCAAAAACATCGCTCCCAAAAGAGCCTCAAAGGTATCACAAAGTATCGACGCTTTCAGCGCCCCGTTACTGCCGGCTTCGCTTCGCCCGAAGACCAAGCATTCTCCAAGTTTAAGCTCCTTTGCCTTTTTCGCCAAGGACTTCTCGCATACCAAAGCCGCCCTCATTTCTGTTAAAACCCCTTCATCCGCTTTCGGATAAAGCTCATACAGCTTCTCCGCCACCACAAGCGACAAGACGCTGTCTCCCAAAAATTCCAGCCTCTGGTTGCTTTGCAAATGATTTTCATTGGCATAGGAAATATGCGTAAAGGCACACTTAAGCAGTTTTTTATCTTTAAATTCATAGCCTATATTCATATTTTCTCCTTAAAGAAACGAGCGGGGCCACCAAATATGTCCCCGCCCTGTTTAACTTCTGTTTTACACTCTCTCCTGAATGTATTCAACAACATCTCCGATTGTTGAAATTTTACCAGCCTCTTCATCGCTGATTTCAATTTTGAATTCGTCTTCAAGAGCCATCATCAATTCAACTATGTCAAGAGAATCAGCCTCAAGGTCATCATTGAAAGAAGATTCCATAGTGATTTCCTCTTCATCAATGCCTAACTGTTCAGCCACAACGGACTTAACTTTTTCAAAAACTTCCATTACTAAACCCTCCTTTAAGTTATAGACTTTTGTTACTTCTTGTATACAATAACATATTTTACCTTATAAGTCAAGAAAATTTATTTAAAATTCAGCAAATTCCAATTTTTCTTTATATAATCCACACCGGATATAAGCGTTAAAAGCACCATTACAATGACCAAAATAAGGAGAATCGGAACGCCGCCGATTACAAAGGGCCCCATATTAAAGTCCATTAAAACCATTTCAAGCATAATTGCAATAATCGTCAAAAGCTGAGAAACCGTTTTCGCTTTTCCCCACATACTTGCCGCAATAACAGTATTATCCGTAAGCGCAATCATTCGAATACCCGTTACTATAAGCTCTCTTGCAATAATAATAATAACCGCCCATCCGGGTAAATAAGCAAAATCAGCCTCAACAAAACAGATAAGAGCCGAAATTGTCAAAAGCTTATCCGCAAGAGGGTCGGCAAGCTTGCCGAAGCTTGTCACTTGGTTGTTTTTCCTGGCAAGATGTCCGTCAAGCTGGTCAGTTATTGCCGCAATACAAAACACAACCAGCGCCCATATCATATTGTTTGGAATTTTTTCAAGTTCAAAAAGCACAACAAATATGGGAATAAGGACTATTCTAAGCATCGTTAATTTATTTGGTAAATTCATAAAGACCGCCCTTTCGTTAATTTTCGGTATATTCCGTTCCGAACAGATCAAACGCCATCGCCTGCTCGATTTTCACATCGGTAAAAGTGCCTTCCGGAATTCTTCTTGCACTTTTGAAAAATACTTTCCCGTCTATTTCCACGCTGTCGCCGTAGGTTCTTCCGTAATGACTTTTGATAACCTCGTCAAAGCCCTCCACCAAAACCTTTTGAACCGTTCCGATTTTTTGCGCCGAAAGTTCTTCCGAAATTTCTTCTTGCACAAGCATAATCGCATCTTGGCGGTCAAGCTTTGTATCATTGTCAATTTGCTCGGGAAGCTTTGCCGCAGGAGTGCCCTCCTCCATAGAATAAGCAAAAACGCCCAATCTTTCAAATTTTATTCGCTCAACAAACTCCAAAAGTTCGTTAAACTCTTCCTGCGTTTCGCCGGGGAATCCCGCAATAAGCGAAGTTCTTAAAACCACTCCGCAAATACGCTCTCTAAGCTTTTTCAGCAAGGCTTCAATCTGTTCCTTATTAACCCGTCTGCCCATAAGCTTTAAAATTCTGTCGTTGCAATGCTGAATCGGAATATCCATATATTTGCAAATTTTGTCTTCCTTTGCAATAACATCGATTAGCTCATCCGTAACAAGCTCCGGATAACAATAATGCAATCTTACCCATTCCAAACCGTCTATCTTGCAAAGCTCCTTTAAAAGAGACGGCAATTTATATTCGCTGTACAAATCAATTCCGTATCTGGTTGTGTCTTGGGCTATAACAATAAGCTCTTTTGCCCCCGCTTTAACAAGCTTTACACCCTCATTGACAATGTCCTCTATTTTGCGGCTTCTGTATTTTCCTCTTATGTAGGGAATAGCACAATATGTGCATCTGTTATCACAGCCCTCCGCTATTTTCAAATAAGCCGTATATGAAGGGGTGGAAACCGAACGAGGAAGATTCTCTATAACGCTTTCTTCGCCGCCGCAACGGCAAATTCCTCTTTTTGTTTCGGCTTCTTTAATAATATCAACTATATTTTGGTAATCATTTGTGCCAACCACGGCATCAACTTCGGGTATTTCGCTCAAAACCTCTTCCTTATATCTTTGTGCCATACAACCCGTTACTATGAGAATTCTCTCGGGATGGGCTTCCTTATAAGATGCAAGTTCCAAAATACATTCAATGGACTCTCTTTTCGCCGCTTCTATGAAAGCACAGGTATTTACAATCATGATATCCCCGTCTTCTTCATCAATAACGACCTCATAGCCCGCATTCTCCAAAAGTCCCGTCATCTGCTCCGCATCAACAAGATTTTTCGAACAACCCAAGCTCACCAATGAAACTTTCTTCAATTAAATGTCACTCCAATCAAATTCATCAAAACAACGCCTTATCTCGCTGTAGCTGTAGCCCCGCCGAAGAAGCTGAGCCTTGATTTTCTCAAATGTTTTTCTGTCCGAAATATCAACATTTTCGTAATGAGCCTTGGCAAAAGTCACCAGCGACTCATAACACGCCTCCTCAAAATCTGCCGAAACTTCCTCTATTACAGCCTTTGAAATGCCTTTTTCCGTAAGTTCTCGGCTCAATCTGAAAAGTCCTTTGCATTTAATGTTTATTCCGTCCGAAATATACATATAAGCATAATTTCTATCGTCCACAATTCCCGCTTTACAAAATTCCGCCAAAATTTCCGGAGCAAAATCCTCATATCCCTTTTGGCACAGCTTATTGTAAAGCTCCTGCTCAGTCAAATTTTTTCTGCCCAGACAATACAGTGCATAATCTCTCGCCTTTTTTATCATTTCTTTTTAGGCTTCGGAACAGGATTGAAATTATCGTCGTTGCTTAAATTCTCATCTATAACCAAATTGGTTTGCTCTCTGACCAAGGCTTCGATTTCGGCACAAAGTTCAGGATTTTCCGCAAGAATTTTCTTAACGCCCTCTCTTCCCTGTCCGAGCTTGTCTCCCTTATAAGAGAACCAAGAACCTGCCTTTTGAACAATATCAAGATCAACAGCCACATCAAGGATATTTCCCTCTTTGGATATACCCTCTCCGTAAATAATATCAAATTCCGCTTCCTTAAACGGAGGTGCAACCTTATTTTTTACAACCTTAACCTTTGTACGGTTCCCCACCATATTACCGTCGCCTTTAATGGTTTCCATACGACGAACATCCATTCTTACGGAAGCATAGTATTTAAGGGCTCTGCCGCCGGCCGTTGTTTCGGGATTGCCGAACATAACGCCAACCTTTTCACGAAGCTGGTTAATAAATATAGCTGTTGTGTTGGATTTATTTATAATTCCCGCAAGCTTACGAAGTGCCTGGGACATGAGGCGAGCCTGAAGTCCCACATGAGCATCGCCCATAAGACCTTCGATTTCCTGTTTTGGAACAAGCGCCGCAACTGAGTCAATAACAATGACATCAATAGCACCGCTTCGAACAAGCTGTTCCGTTATCTCAAGAGCTTGCTCCCCCGTATCGGGCTGAGCAACTATCAAGTCATCTATATTAACACCGAGAGCCTGTGCGTAAACAGGATCCAAAGCGTGTTCCGCATCAATAAATGCCGCTTCACCGCCGAGCTTTTGAGCCTCAGCCGCAATGTGAAGAGCAACCGTTGTTTTACCCGAAGATTCGGGACCGTAAATTTCAATAATTCTACCTCTGGGCACACCGCCTATTCCAAGGGCAACATCAAGGCTTATAGCACCTGTCGGTATTGCATCGATTTTAACATGAGGCTTCTCTCCGAGACGCATAACCGCACCTGTGCCGAATTGTTTTTCTATCTGACCGAAAACATTTTCAAGTGCTTTTCTTTTTTCTTCGTTCATCATTTCACTACCTTTCCAACTTTAATAATATCCTAATTTTCGACCCGTGTCAACACTTTTTTACAGCCTCCGACACCAAGTTTTTCGCAAATTCAACCGCCATTTGGCGCACCTCATCACGGTTTCCGTCAAAATGACATTTACAGGCAATCTGCCCTCCCTTTTGAGAAATGGCAATAAAAACCGTTCCCACAGGCTTTTTTGCCGTTCCGCCCGTCGGGCCGGCAATTCCCGTAATTCCGATTCCGAAATCCGCATCAAAGCTCACTCTTACACCCTTCGCCATTTCCAAAGCGGTTTGGTAAGACACCGCTCCGAATTTTTCAAGTGTCTGCGATTTGACCCCCAAAAGCCTTGTTTTTTGCCGGTTCGAATAGGTCACAACGCTTCCTTCAAAGCAAGTCGAAGATCCGGAAACGGCAGTTATGCTTGCCGCAAAGAGCCCGCCTGTGCAGCTTTCCGCCGCAGTAAGCTTTAATCCCTTTTCGCAAAGCATCTTTACTGTTTCTTCCATAACTATTCACCGACTTTTATAATTTCTTCATTTTCAACCGCTTCGATAAGCATTTTTTCAAATTCGGGAAACAGCTTCTCCGCCTCCTCAAGCTCTGCCAATGTCGGTTTTGTTTTCGGATGCTTCGGAACAAAAATGGTGCAACAATCCTCAAAAGGAAGAATTGATGTTTCATAAGTATTGATTTCCTTGGAAATCCGCACAATTTCTTCTTTATCCATTCCGATTAAAGGACGGAAAACAGGCAAGGAAACAACGCTGTTTGTGGCATTTAAGCTTTCCATGGTCTGGCTTGCAACCTGACCTATGCTCTCTCCCGTTATAAGAGCCTGTCCTTTTGTTTTGTCCGCAACCATTTCGGCAATACGCATCATCATTCTGCGCATCAAAACCGTAAGTAAAACCTTGGGGCATTTATCAATAAGCTCCAACTGAATATCCGTAAAGGGAATAACATGAACCTTTATTGTGCCGCAATATCTCGACATAATTTCCGCCAAGTCAATAACCTTTTGCTTTGCTCTGTCGCTGGTGTAAGGATGGCTGTGAAAATGCACCGCCTCCAATGTTACACCTCTTTTTGCAATCATATATCCCGCAACGGGACTGTCAATGCCTCCCGAAAGAAGAATAACACCTTTTCCGTTTGTTCCCACAGGCATTCCGCCTGCGCCCTTAATTTTTTTGGTATATACATAAGCATCTTTTCGGATTTCGATTTGAACCAAAATATCGGGATTGTGAACATCAACCTTTAAATGAGGCATATGAGACAATATTCTGCCTCCGATTTCCGCCGATAACTGAGGCGAATTAAGAGGGAAGCTCTTATCCTCCCTCTTTGCCTCAACTTTAAAGGTTTTTCCCTTTGTATCTTCTTCCTCAAGGCAGGCAACCGCTGTCTTTTCGATGGCATCCGGGTCTTTTTCGCATCTTACGGCAGGGCAAATATTTGCCACACCGAAAACCTTTTTAAGCTCGGCTAAAACTTCATCTGTGTCAACCTCGCCTTTGGGTTCGACATAAATGGTGGACTGAGCCGCAAAAACATCAAAATCCCCTATTTTTTTCAATCGTTTCTTTATATTATCCAAAAGCTTTTTCTCAAAGATTGGCTTATTAAGTCCTTTCAATGCAATTTCGCCATATTTTAAAAGAAATAAATCTGTCTTCATCTGTTTTCCTCGCATTATCTATTTTTTCATAATTTTTCTTACTCTGGCAACAATTTTTTCCAAAGCGGCAACCGTATAATCAATATCCTCCGCCGTGGTAAACTCCGACAAGCTGAAACGAAGGGTTCCGTCAATCAAATTTCTGTCAAGCCCGATGGCAGTCAAAACATAACTTGGCCCTTTTTTATGGCTGGAGCAAGCAGAACCCGACGAAACATAAATTCCCTCTGTCTCCAAAGAATGAAGCAAAACCTCGGATTTTGTCCCCTTAAACGACACATTCAAAATGTGAGGGGCGCAATTTTTCGGTGTATTGACAACCGAATCGGGAATGTTATTTTTGATGGCGTTTTTTAGCCTTTCCGACAGTTCTCGCATTTTTTGCTCTTTTTCCGAAATATTTCTTTGGCTGATTTCTGTTGCAACACCAAAGCCGTATATTCCGTGAACATTTTCCGTGCCCGGTCTTAAATCATTTTGCTGACCGCCGCCAAAAATTATCGGCGCAATTTTTGCTCCGTTTTTAATATAAAGAGCTCCGACACCCTTGGGGCCGTGAATTTTATGAGAGCTTAAAGAAATCAAATCCGCCCCGATTTGTGCCGCCGTAAAGGGAAATTTCCCGAACGCTTGAAC
>CAZTEA010000073.1:0-6606 GCA_964612315.1 uncultured Oscillospiraceae bacterium
CGGCACATGAGCTTCCCCCGCAACAGCTTTTGCAAGAAGAGTTTTACCCGTTCCCGGAGGGCCCACCAAAAGAACACCCTTTGGAATTCTCGCACCGAGCTTTTGGAATTTGGACGGATTTTTAAGAAACTCAACAATTTCCTGCAATTCCGCTTTTTCCTCATCCGCACCAGCAACATCATCAAAGGTTTTCTTGCTGTTTTCGTCAACGCTCATCTTCGCCTTGGTTTTGCCGAAAGACATAACACCTCTGCCACCGCCGCCCTGAGCATTTTTCATAAACACAAACCAAAAAACCAAAAGAATAACTATCATACCCAAGGACGGCAATAAACTAAGCCACCAAGGTGTTTCGGAGGGCTTCGGGGTATTAACAGTCAAAGTCCCCTTTTCAATCTGCGCATCGATTTCATCCTCCGCCGCATTGTAAAGAGCGGAATAGCCGGGAATGTCAACTTCCTTTTTTGTGGAATCTTTAAGCACCGCAATTGCCGTTTTATCAATAATTTCAAGCTCCGAAACCTGTTCGTTTTTAATATCGCTTACCAGCTGAGAAAACTTATATTCCTCCACCTTATCCTCGGTTGAAACCATTTGAAAAACCAATATAATAATTATAAGTAAAATCGCATAAAAGCCAAAGCCTTTTATACCTTTTTTCATTCTATCTCCTCCTGCATAAATTTTCTGTAGATAATAACTCTTTCAATAATAACATAATATTGGGAAAAAAACAAGAGTAAAACCGATAAATTCATAAAAAATTCACAGTAATAGTATTGACAAAAACTTCGGTGTAAATTACAATAGAATAAGAATTACATAACATTAAGGAGGCTATTATGGCAAAATCCAAAAACCAAAAAGGAAAAAAAGACAATTCTTTTGTTATTTTGATGATTTCTTTGGCTGTCATCGCCGTAATTGTGTTAATAGCTTTTGTGGCTTGTGACTCATCAAAAAACACCGCAGATACAGCACAATCGTCAGTTTCAAGCTCTCAAGACTCGTCATCATCCGACACTTCGACAACTTATAAAACATATTCCGATGACGAAATTCCGAGCAACAACACAAAGATAAAATTCACCATGACAGACGGAAAAAGCTTCGTTGTGGAAACATATTCGGATTACGCTCCGCAAACCGTTGCAAACTTCGCAAAACTTGTTAAGGACGGTTTTTACAACGGACTTACATTCCACAGAGTTGTAGACGGATTTATGGCACAGGGCGGCGACCCGGAGGGTACCGGTATGGGCGGAAGTCCCGATACGATTTTCGGCGAATTTTCCTCTAACGGATTTTCACAAAACACCCTTTCTCACCAAAGAGGCGTGATTTCAATGGCTCGCTCTCAAGACCCCAACAGCGCAAGCTCTCAGTTCTTCATTTGCTACGACGATGCATCTTTTCTTGACGGCGAATACGCTGCATTCGGTAAGATAGTTGAGGGAATGGATACGATTGACGGATTTTTAAATGTTGAAAGAAGCATGAATTCCATGGGAGAGGAAGCAATTCCCCAAACACCAATCGTTATTGAAAAAGCTGAAATTTTAGAATAAATAATAAGGAGAAAAAAATGGAAAACACAAAAGTTAAAGTAACAATGGAAAACGGCGGACAGTTCACCATCGAACTTTATCCCGAATACGCACCCCAAACCGTGGAAAATTTCGTAAACCTTGTTGAAGAAGGCTTTTATGACGGAGTTTGCTTCCACAGAATCGTGGACGGATTTATGGCACAGGGCGGCGACCCTGACGGCACGGGCATGGGCGGAAGCGGTCAGACCATTCCAGGCGAATTTTCTTCTAACGGATTTGCGCAAAACACCCTCTCCCACCAAAGAGGCGTAATTTCAATGGCTCGTTCAATGAATCCCGACAGCGCAAGCTCTCAGTTCTTTATTTGCTATGACGATGCAACATTTCTTGACGGTCAGTATGCCGCATTCGGCAAGGTAATCGAAGGTATGGATGTTGTTGACGGATTTTTGGATATTGAAAGAAGGCCCAACTCCATGGGTGAAATGGCAAGCCCCGTTACCCCTATAGTAATGAAAGAAGTTATTATAACAGATTAAGGAGAAGAACAATGAAAAAGATAATCGCACTTATATTGGCAATGATAATGATAATCGGCACAACCTCTGTTTTTGCTCAAGGCTTTACCGATATTTCCGGTCATTGGGGCGAAGCGGAAATTCTTGCCGCCGAAGAAAAAAATATTGTAAACGGTGACGGTACGGGAGCTTTTCGTCCGGACGACAATATATCCAGAGCGGAATTTATCAAAATGCTCAGCGCTCTTTTGGGAACAAAAATGGGCGTTTCCGAAATTCCGGATGAATATGCAACCGACTCAAACTGGTATTCAAAATACTATAACTTTGCAACTTTAACCTATCTTGCACCTGATACCGAGAACGCTGTCGGAAACATTCATCCCGGCGTATTCGAAAATTCAAACGCAAGCAATGCCATAAACAGATGGGAAATGGCTTATGCCGCAGGTTCATTCCTTGAAACCATGCTCGGCAGAAAAGCCACAACCACTCTCAATTTCACGGATACTGCAGCAATTAACGCTCTCCCCGGTTCAATCCCCAAATTTGTTACGATTTGTACCGAAAACGGAATTATAAAGGGTGACACAACAGGCGCTTTCAATCCTATGGGAACGGGCACAAGAGCCGAAGCGGTTGTTATCGTTGCACGCATTGATTCCTTTGTTGATGCCCTCATTAAAGAACAAAACGAGAAACAAGAGGCTGCTTATAATCAGGCAGTTGCCGACCTTGAAGCAAAACGCATAACATATAGCGAAAGCGAAATTCCCAAAAATAATGTTAAGGTTAAGTTCACCATGGAGGACGGCAAAAATTTCACCGTGGAACTTTACCCCAAATACGCTCCGCAAACAGTTGCCAACTTTGTTAAGCTTGTAAACGACGGCTTTTACAACGGGCTTACATTCCACAGAATTGTTGACGGTTTTGTTGCCCAAGGCGGTGACCCAAACGGTGACGGTTCGGGCGGAAGCGAGCATACCATATACGGCGAGTTTTCCTCAAATGGATTTACCCAAAACACCTTAAAGCATACCGAAGGCGTTATTTCCATGGCAAGAAGCCAAATTCCGAACAGCGCAAGCTGTCAGTTCTTCATTTGTTTGGACGATGCGGAATTTCTTGACGGCGAATATGCGGCATTCGGCAAGGTTATTCGAGGAATGGATACTGTTAAAGCGTTCACGGAAGTCGAAAGAACCACAAACTCTATTGGCGAATTGGCACAACCCGTTAAGCCTATCATTATCAAAAACGCTTCTGTTGTAAAATAAAATTTTCGACAGTTCTGAGGCTCCGAGCAATCGGAGCCTTTTTTAGTGAAAGTACTTGTAATAATTTGAAAATTGTAGTAAAATGTAAAAGGAGGTGTAAATATCAATATGAAGCAAATGATGTTTGTATTCAATCCGAAATCAGGCAAAGCCAAAATCAAAGATGAGCTTTTTTATATAGTCGACAGTTTTGTTAAAAACGGTTGGAGTGTTCGTGTGCATCCTACCCAATGTGCAAAGGACGCTTACGAGCAGATAAAAAATACAGGAAAAAATTACAATATGATTGTTGCCTCCGGAGGGGACGGCACTTTAAGAGAATCCATTAACGGACTTATGACCATAACCGAAGAAAAACGCCCGCAATTCGGATATATTCCCTCCGGCACGGTAAACGACTTTGCCGGAGCTCTTGAAATTCCCAAATCCATCAAAAAAGCTGTTGACAAAATAATAAACGGCAATCAAATAAAATGCGATGTGGGAAAAGGCAACGGTGTATACTTTACTTATGTTGCAGGCTTCGGAGCATTTACTGATGTTTCCTACGAAACTCCTCAGGGTATAAAAAATGTGCTCGGTCGCCTTGCGTATATTCTTATGGGAATTAAAAGCGTGGTAAATATAAAATCTGTTCCTATGACGGTTAAATGGGATCAAGGCGAAACTCACGGCGAATATATTGTCGGTTTGGTTACAAATGTTGACCATGTTGCCGGAATTAAAACCAAATATAATGAGAATACTGAAATCAACGACGGTCTTTTTGAAGTTATTCTTATAAAAAAGCCAAAATCGATTGTGGATTTATCCACAATAATTACTCAACTGCTTGCCGCAAAGCCCGATGGCGAGCATTTTGTGCAGTTTTCCGCCAGAAACATCACATTTGAAAGTGACACAAAAGTCAAGTGGACCTTTGACGGAGAATTTGGCGGTGAAAACGAAAAAGTTGATATCAGCGTTGTAAAAAATGCAATTACTCTTCTCATTTAACGGAGCCGAAAATGGATATTTCTTCATTAAACAAAAAGGAGCTTTGCACTCTCATAAAAGAAAATAAAGAAAAAACCGATCAAACCCTTCTTAAAGAGGCTTTTTCTTTGCGTGAAAAATATTACGGCAAAAAGGTCTATTTCAGAGGTCTTATCGAAATATCTAATTACTGTAAAAATAATTGCTTTTACTGCGGCATTCGTTGCGAAAACAAAGACATTTCCCGTTATCGATTGGATAAAGACGCAATCCTTAAATGCTGTGCTAACGGATACTCTTTGGGATTTCGCACCTTTGTTATGCAAAGCGGTGAAGACCCTTTTTATTCCGATAAACTTATGTGCGATATTATAAGCTCTGTTCGGGAAAAATATCCCGATTGCGCCATAACCCTATCCCTTGGAGAAAAAAGCCGAGAAACCTATAAAAAATACAAGGCGGCAGGGGCAGACCGATATCTTCTTCGCCACGAAAGCGCAAACTTACTCCATTACCAAAAGCTTCACCCTTCAAATATGTCCTTAAAAAATCGAAAGGAATGCTTATACAACTTAAAGGAGCTTGGGTTTCAAACCGGAGCCGGCTTTATGGTCGGTTCTCCGTTTCAAACTGAGGAACACTTGGCGGAGGATTTACTGTTTTTAAAAGAGCTTGAACCCGAAATGATAGGTATTGGGCCGTTTATTTCGCATCATATGACTCCGTTTAAGGACTTCCCGTCGGGAACTTCCGAACTTACGGTCACTATGCTGGCTCTCACCCGCATTTTACTTTCCAAAAGTCTTATTCCCGCCACAACCGCCTTGGGAACAATCTCCAAAAAAGGTCGTGAAATGGGATTTAAAGCAGGTGCAAATGTGGTTATGCCCAATTTATCACCTCTTGCATTTCGCAAAGATTACGCTCTTTACGACAACAAAGCATACTCCGGCGACGAAGCCGCCGAAAGTATAAAAAAAATCGAAAACAAAATCAAAGAATGCGGTCTTACTCCGGATTTTTCCAGAGGCGACTGTTTTAATTTCAAAAAGGAGAACAGCTTATGATAAAACTTTGTGTATTTGATTTGGACGGAACAATTGCCGACACCATCAGCACTATCGACTATTACGCAAACAACGCCTTAAATCACTTCGGTCTTCCCTCTATTCCGAAAGAAAGATATAAATATCTGGTCGGAGACGGTGCCGTTACATTGGTTCGCAGAATGTTTGCCGAAATCGGCTGTGAAGACGAAGAGCTTTTTAACAAGGTTTACGATAAATATGTCAATGATTATGATAAGGATTTTATGTATCTTACAACCGTTTATGACGGTATTTTGCCCCTTATGGATAAGCTGCGTCAAAATTCAGTTAAGATTGCGGTATTAACCAACAAGCCTGAAATGACCGCCTTAAAGGTACTTGAAATTCTTATTGGCAACCGTGCAGACTTTTGTATGGGAAGCATTCCCGAGCGACCTGTTAAGCCAAACCCTGCCGGACTTTTGGAAATTCTCGACAAGCTGAATGTAAGCGGCGACGAATGTCTTTACATAGGCGACACCTCAACCGATATGAAAACCGGAAACAGCGGAAATTGCCACACCGTAGGTGTTCTTTGGGGATTTCGTGACAAACAAGAGCTGGAGGAAAACAACGCCGAATACATTATTTCAAAACCCTCGGAAATTCTTGATATAATGGATAAAATTTAGAAACAAAAAAGAGCCGTCTTTGTTGTCGCTTTTCGACACTCTAAAATCGGCTCTTTTAATATTTTATTGCTGCTGATTTTTTTCTTTGGGCGCTGTTACTTTTGCCAAGCACACAGTTATTAAAATAATAATTCCGATAACAGCAATAACTCCCGCCATTCCCATTACCATATATTTAAGATTTTCAACAAAATTCCATAAATTTATTTCAAAATCCATAACAAATCCTCCTTTTCAAGCTTATTACATAAAGAAACTTAAAACCAAGCCGCCCGCAATTACCGAAGCAATCTGCCCCGATACATTGACTCCCATGGAGTGCATTAAAAGGAAGTTTTGATTATCCTCAGCAAGTCCCATTTTGTGAACCACACGGCCCGACATTGGAAACGCCGAAATCCCCGCCGCTCCAATCATTGGGTTTACCTTCTTTTTGGTGAACAAGTTGATGAACTTCGCAAAAAGAACTCCGCCCGCCGTATCAAATATAAACGCAAAAAGTCCGAGTCCCATAATAATAAGCGTATCAACCATCAAAAACGCTTCGGCGCGCATCTGTGTCG